>JBILUB010000076.1:0-9181 GCA_044371245.1 Opitutaceae bacterium | reverse complement strand
CGGCATTTGTGCCCAATCCCCTTTTTCAGGCGGACGAGCTCATGTCGCGGCAGGCGCTGCGGGAGATCATCCCGGTGGGGCGTTTGGATGGGCCGACCGCGGAGGATGCGCGGGGCTTGGTGGACCGCGCGATCGAGGCGGAGCGTCTGGGCCTGGCTGGTCGCGCGTATGTCGACATCGGAGGACCGCATCAGCAGGGCAACGACTGGTTGGAGGCGACTCTGCCCTTGCTCGCGGGGCTGGGTTTCGAGACCGGGGTCGACCGCGAGAGCGCCACTCTTGGCGCCTTCGCGCGTTTCGACGCCCCGGTCTTGTACTTCGGCTGGTACACGGGCGACGTGAACGGTCCCTTCGCGACGGAGTCTTTCCGGTTTCCGGTGGGGGCGGTGGCGCTGCACATCCACAGCTTTTCCGCGGCCACGCTGCGTTCGGCGCGGAGCGGCTGGGCGGGGCCGCTGGTGGCGCGGGGGGTGACGGCGACCTTCGGCAACGTGGGGGAGCCCTACCTGCAGTTTACCCATCAACCGCAGGTGTTGCTGCGGGCGCTGATGGCGGGAGAACCGCTGGGGGTGGCGGCCTTGCGCTCGGTGAACGCGCTGAGCTGGAAGGCCGTGACCATCGGGGATCCGCTTTATCGTCCTTTCACGGTGTCGGCCGAGGAGCAGTGGAGTGCGCGGACGCGGCTCACGCCCGAGGCGGAAGTGTACGCCCGAATCCGGCGGATGCGTCTGCTGACAGCGGAGGGCCGGGGCGAGGAGGCGCGTGCGCTGGGCCTGGGCGGGATGCGTCAGGCGCCCAGCCTGGCCCTGGCCTTGAGTCTCGCGGAATTGCAGGTGGAGGCGGGCGACCTGGCGGCGGCGCGGCGGACCTTGGGTGTATTCGGTGCTTTGCCACGTTGGCGATCGGTCGATCTCCCGCTGGTGGTCGAGGCCGCGCGGGCGTGGGCCCGGGCGGGCAGCGCCGGGGAGGGGGTGCGGTTGTTCGAGCGTCTGCTTTCCGACGGGAGTCTGACGCGGGACAGGCGACTGGGCCTCTTGGTGGAGGGCGCGGAGTTGGCGCGCGCGGCGCAGGACTTTACCCGGGCGGGGCGTTGGGATGCGGAGTACGCGCGTCTGACCGCACCGGAGCCGGGCGCCACCGCGGCCGGGCCGAAGTAAGGGGTGCGCGAGTGGCACGAGGGCGGCGGCGGGGACGCGCCGGTGGGGTCGGGCCGGGTGCGCTCAGCTGTCGGCTCAGGAGGCGACGCAGGCTTCGAGATCGGCGAGCACCGCCTCGACAGGGCGGAGTTTTGACGTGGGAAACAGGGAGTTGATCCGGGTGATGACGGCCTGGATGAGGCCGTCGGGGCAACTCGCGCCGCCGGTGATCAGGATGCGGCGCGGACGGGAAAAATCCTCGTCCGGCCAAAGCGGACGCAGCTCGGTGTGGCCTCCGCCGTGGACGCCCGGGCCGTGGGAGGGGAAAACGTAGTGGGAGACCTCGGCAAGGGAGCGGATGTCGGCCTCGCTCTGGATGAAGAAGGCCAGTCGGCCGAGGCGCTCTTCGCAAAGGCGGTGGAGCTGGTGGGTGTTGGAAGAGTTTTTTCCGCCGATGACGAAGGCGGCGTCAAGGGGGCCGGCGAGTGCGCGTCCCAGCGCGTCCTGATTGACCTGGGTGGCGTAGCAGAGGGTGTCGGTGCGGCCGCTGCCGCCGACGCGGGCGAGCGCGCCGGGGTGGTCCGGGCCGAAGGTGGCGAGGAAGGCGGAGCGGAGGTGGTCGATGATCTCGCGGGTCTCGTTGACGAGGAGGGTGGTCTGGTTGACGACCGCGACGCGGGCGAGATCGCGTGCGACCGAGAAGCCGGGGGTGTGGCGGCCGGCAAAGGCGCGTTCGAAATCGATCTGGGCGGCGCCCTCTTCGCGGCGGGGAAGCAGGGAGGAGAGCAGGCGGGCCTCGGCGAGGTTGCGCACGATGACGGCGGGGGCGTGGCGACGGGTGTTGGAGAAGGTGGCCTTGGTTTCCTCGTGTTCGTGTTTGCCGTGAATGACGACGGTGTATCCATCACGGCCGTACGCGCGGGCGGCTTTCCAGACCTTTTCCACGAGCATGCAGGTGGCGTCGTGGGCGAAGACGGCGAGGCCGCGGCGCACGAGGCGGCGCTTGTCCTCGTCGGTCGCGCCGAAGGCGGGGATGATGACGATGTCGTCGGGTCGAAGCATGTCCCAGCGGGCGGGGTCGTCGGCGGTGGCGGGCTGTTCGGGCGTGATGGTCCGACCGGAGAGGGTGAAGGGGGCGCCCTTGTCGGACTGGAGGTAGCGCAGTCCGCGGCGGAGGAGGTCCTCGTTGACGAAGGGATTATGGATCAGCTCGGAGAGCATGAAGACGCGTTTGCCGGGGTGCTCGGCCAGCGTCTCGTAGGCGCGCTCGATGGCGTTTTTCACCCCGAGGCAAAAACCGAAGTGACTGGGCAGGAGGTAATGCACGCTGCCGAAATCGAGGGGGATGGGCTCGGCGGCGCTGCGTTCGTGGCGGCGGGCGAGGGCCTTGATCGCGGCGCAGAGGGCGGATTGGTAGAGGGCGCGTGAGGTGTCGTCCCGGGCGTAGATGGCATCGCTCCGGCCCTGGGCGGGGCGGAATTTGTAGATGAAATCGTTTTCGCCGAGATGCAGGTAGGGGAGCTCGACAAGGTGGGGTTCGAGCGCGTGGAGGAGGGCGGAGAGCAGGGGCGTGTTGGCGGCCGGGGAGTCGGCGAGTTGCTCGAGCGAATAGAAGACGATGCCGGTGTCGGGTCGGGTGTCCGGGATCCCGGGAGCGGGTGGGCCGAGGCGGGCGAGTCCGACATGAAACAGGGTGTCGGCGTGGCGGAGATCGAAAGCCAGTTTCGAAGAGCGGGCGGCGGGCAGGGACTGGAGGTCCGCGGGGACACGGCCGGCCGGTGTGAAGCGGATGGCGAGCCGACTTTGCGGATCAAAGACGAGGGTGATGGACTGTTCGTTCACGCGCGGGATGGAGCGGGCGGGCGGGGAGCCGGGCAGTATCGGCGGGGAACGGGGCAGTGGGTCAAGCGGCGGGAGCGCCGCGGGGTAAAGGACGCGCGTCGGGTCGCGGCCCCGGTCGGCAGGCCGGGCGATGCGGGCGCGGCTAGGCGAGGATGGAGCGGAGGGCGGCCGCGGCGCGGCCGTAGGCGACGTCGAGCTCGGCGAGGAGCGGGTCGAGGTCGGCGTGCGGCTCGGACTTGGAGCGGCGCTCGATCTGTTCGGCGAGGGCGCGAACGGCGAGGGCGCCGACGTTGGAGGAGCTGCCCTTGATGGTGTGGGCCGAGCGGGTGTAGAGGGCGTGGTCGCCCCGGGCGCGGGCGGTGCGGAGGTCGGCGATGCGGAGGGGGGTGTCCTGGAGGTAGATGCCGATGATTTCGCGGAGGAAACCGTCTTCGCCGTCGTCTCCGAGCGCACGGAGATTGGCGATCGCTTCGGGGTCGAGGTCGGGTGGGTGGGTGGATGACATGGCAGGGGTGGGTGAGAGCGGGAGCGGGATGGGGAAAGGCGGGAAGACCGAACGTTTAGGCGCCGAACTCGAGGGGAGTGTTGGCCTCGATCTCGTCGATGGTGGTGAGGCCGAGGAGCACTTTTTTGAGTCCGTCATGGCGGAGCGATTTGTAGCCGACGCGGGCGGCGGCGGCGGTCAGCTCCTGGGCGGAGGCGCCGCGGGTGATGAGGGTGCGGACCTCCTCGGTGACGATCACGAGTTCGTGGAAGGCGATGCGGCCCTTGTAGCCGGTGCCGCGACAGGCGGTGCAGCCGCGGCCGCGGTAGAAATAGACCTCGCGCAGCCCCTCGTCCTCGAAATAGCGGGAAAGAATCTCGGGGGCGGGGATATAGGCTTCTTTGCAATTCTCGCAAATGCGGGCGGCGAGGCGCTGGGCGAGCACGCCGATGACCGCGGGTGCGACCATGTAGGGCTCGACCCCGATTTCGAGCAGGCGAACGATGGCCTGGGCGGCGGTGTTGGTGTGGAGGGTGGCGAAGACGATGTGGCCGGTGAGGGCGGCCTCGGTGGCGATCTTGGCGGTCTCCAGGTCGCGGATTTCGCCGATGAGGATGGCGTCGGGATCCTGGCGCAGGAGGGCGCGGAGGACGGTCGCAAATTTCAGGTCGATGAAGGAGTTGACCTGGGTCTGGGTGACTCCGGGGAGCTGGATCTCGATCGGGTCCTCGATGGTGGAGATGTTGATGTCGGGGCTGTTGATCTCGTGGAGGGCGGCGTAGAGGGTGGTGGTCTTGCCGCTGCCGGTCGGGCCGGTGACGAAGAGGATGCCGTTGGGGTTGCGAATGAGGCGGCGGAAGGGCTCGAGCACGGTTTGCGACATCATCATCTTGTCGAGGGTGATCATCGACTTGCGGCTGCTGCTCGCGAGGATGCGGATGACCACCTTTTCGCCGTGCTGGCTGGGGATGGAGGAGAAGCGGAAGTTGGCGCGGTTACTGCCGATGCCGATGGTGAAGCGGCCGTCCTGGGGGAAGCGGGATTCGGCGATGTTTAGGTTGCAGAGGATCTTCAGTCGGGAAACGAAGGCGCGGTGGAGTTTGCGCGAGTAGGTGAGGATTTCGCGGAGCATGCCGTCGATGCGGAAGCGAACGCGGGAGATGGTCTCCTGGGGCTCGATGTGGACGTCGGTGGCGCGTTCGCGGATGGCGAAGTAGATGATCTCGTCGAGGATGGCGACGACCGCGGAGGTGTCGGCGATGGTGGCGAGTTTGTCGGAGGCGAGGTCGGGGTCGTCGAAAAGGTTCGAGCGCTCGAGCTCGCCCACGCTGTCCTCGAGGTTTTTCTCGCTCGAGTACTGGATGAGAATCGCGTCTTCGATCTCGCGGGGCAGGGCGAAGACCGGGCTGATGGCGAGCTGGGCGATCTGACCGATGCGGCGGACCAGCACGGGGTCGTCGGGTCGGGAAAAGGCCGCGGTGAGCACGCCATTGATCGTGTAGAGTCCGATGACGCCGGCTTTCTTGGCGATCTCGGGGGGGATGGCGGCGACGGCCTCGTCGGTGATGATGGAGGCGAAGGGGTCGACATAGGCGAAGCCTTGGGACTCGGCGAAGAGCCGGCAGGCGTCGTCTTTCGGGAAAAACTTCTGGTCGATCAGCGCGAGGAGGAGCTCGAGGCCCTCGCCATGATCCCGGATCAGTCCGGCGAGCTCATGGGGATAGTCGAAGGTCGGCGAGGCCCGGAGGAGGGCGACGAAGCTCTGGTCAGATTTTTTTGGCACGACGTTTGCGCAGGTTGTCGAACATCTTGCCGATCTCGGCCTGGTTCAGTTTCTCCATCGCGAAGGAGCCGGAGTTGCGCTCGAGCTGAAGCTCGGAGAGCAGTTCGGGAAGGGAGTAGCGGGTCTCCCTGAGGCGGGCGGCGCCGCGGATCTCCGGGGTCGGCGAGGGTGGGGGAGTGGGGTCGGAGGACATGGGGCGGGCTCAGGGCGCGGGGGCGGGATCGGACTCGTCGTGAACGAGGGCGAGGGCGGTGCGGATGGCCGCGAGGATGTCCTCGCGGGAGCTGTCCTTGCGCAGGTAGTGGTCGGCGCCGGCGGCGATGGCGTCCTCGATCGTCTGGCGGTTGGCGAGGGAGGTGGTCATGACGGCGGCCTGCCGGTAGCCGGCGGCGCGGATGCGGCGGAGGGTCTCGATGCCGTCGATGCCCGGCATGTTCACGTCGAGCAGGATGAGGACGGGCTGTGCCCGCAGGCTGGCGAGCAGGTCGACCGCGGCTTCGCCGTTCGGGGCCTCGTGGATCTGGACGGGCCCGAGGGTGCGCACGATGAGCGAGAGGTAGCGCCGGACGTGGGCTTCGTCGTCGACGATGATGATATCTCCGGTAAGGGTCATGCGTTCGGGGTGGGTAAGTGAAAACTGAATACGCAGCCGCCGGCCGGCTGGTTGGTGGCCTCGATGCGGCCGCGGTGCGCTTCGATGATGTTCCGGCAGATGGCGAGGCCGAGTCCGGTGCTTTTCTCCCCGCCGGTCGGTCGGACGGAGAGGCGTCCGTAATCCTGAAAAAGGCGGCCGCGCTCGGCCTCGGGGACTCCGGGGCCCTCGTCGATGACGGAGAAAACGGCCTGTCGTGCGGGGGTGTCCCGCTGCTCGACGCGGACGCGCACGAGGGAGCCGGGGGGGGAGTATTTGACGGCGTTGCTCAGGAGGTTGTCGACGACTTGGCGGATCCGGCCGGCGTCGAGCGGGAGGACGATCGGCGAGGAGTCGGGATCGATCTCGATGCGGGTACCCTTGCGGGCGGCCTCGATGGCCGTCATCCGCACGGCGCTGGTGGCGAGTTGCAGCAGGCAGGTCGGGGTCGGTGAAAGCTGGAGCACGCCGGCTTCGATGGCGGTGATGTCCAGGAGTTCATTGACGAGGGTGAGCATGGATTGGCTGGCCGATTGGATGTCGGCGACGATGCCGGCTTGTTCGGTGTTGAGCGGTCCGATCGAAGGTTCGAGCAGGAACTCGGCGAGTCCGCGAATCGAGGCCAGGGGGTTGCGCAGGTCGTGGGCGCACATCCCGAGGAATTTATTTTTGGCTTCGTTGGCCTTGCGGAGTTGATCGGCGTATAGGCGGACTTCGAGGTGGGTGCGGATGCGGACGAGCGCTTCGGCGGTGCGAATGGGCTTGGGCAGATAATCGGCGCCGCCGGCGTTAAAGCCCTGCACGACGTCGTTCGACTCCGATTTGGTGGTGATGAAGAGGATCGGAGCGCAGTCGTCGCCGTAGGCCGCCCGGAGGCGTCGGCAGCTTTCAAAGCCATCCATCCCGGGCAGCATCACATCCAACAGAACCAAGTCGGGGCGGTAGGTGGGATAAATCTCCAGCGCTTCTTCGCCGGAGTTTACGGCTAGAAAGGTGTAGCCCTCGGTTCTCACGGTTTTCTCGAGGATGCGAAGGTTGGTGCGGTCGTCGTCCACCGCGAGGATGCGGGCGATGGACGGGATCTTGGGGGCCGATGGCATGCGAAAGGGGGAAAGGGGGGATCGCTAGCCGCTTGCGACTGGGGGACAATGCCCATTCTCGAAAGCGGGTCGAAGTTCATTCAAATTTTTCGCATCATCGCATGCTGATATGTTGATGTTCTCTCTTGCACGTAAGGCCAGGGATGGGATTACTTACGGCCCTTTTCACCCAAACTTCATGGCAACCACCTTTGTTTTTTCCTCCGAGTCGGTCGGCGAAGGCCACCCTGACAAAGTCGCGGATCTGATCTCCGACAGTGTGCTCGATGCCTGTCTGGCCTACGACAAATCGGCGCGTGTCGCCTGCGAGACCTTTGTGAAGTCGAACATGGTCGTGGTGGGGGGCGAGATCACGCTCCCCAAGCTGCAGGACAAGAAGACGCGCAAGACCCGCCCGATCGAGACGGTGATCAACCTCGGGCAGGTGATTCGTGAGGCGATTCGCGATATTGGTTATGTTAACGATGACGACGTTTTCCACGCGGACACGGTCTTCATCAACAATTACCTGACCGCGCAGTCCGCGGATATCGCGCAGGGGGTGGACGCCCGCAAGGCGGAGGGAAAGAAGACCGCGGAGCAGGGGGCGGGTGATCAGGGCTTGATGTTTGGTTTCGCCTCGGACGAGACGGACGAGTTGATGCCGGCTCCGATCATGTTTGCCCATCGGCTCGGCCGGGAGTTGACCGCGATCCGCAAGGGCAAGCGCTCCGTCAAGGCTCCTTGGCTGCGGCCCGACGCGAAGTCGCAGGTCTCGGTGCGCTATGTCGACGGCGTCGCCACGGAAATCGTGAATGTCGTGATCTCGACCCAGCACGCGGCCGGCATCGAGCACGCCGAGATCGAGTCCTTCCTGATCAAAAACGTGATCAAAAAAGTCCTTCCGGCCAAGCTGCTGACCGCCAAGACCGAGTTTCTGATCAACCCCACCGGCAAGTTTGTCATCGGCGGGCCCCAGGGCGACTCCGGGCTCACCGGGCGCAAGATCATCGTCGATACCTATGGCGGCTGGGGCCGGCATGGGGGCGGCGCCTTTTCCGGCAAGGACCCGTCCAAGGTGGACCGCTCCGCCGCCTACATGGGCCGCTGGGTGGCCAAACACATCGTCGCCGCCGGGCTGGCCAAAATGGCGGAGGTGCAGTTCGCCTACGCCATCGGCCACCCCAAGCCGGTGAGCGTGTACGTCAACACCTTCGGGACCGGCCGCGTCTCCGATGAGCTCATCACCGAAGCGATCCAGCAGGTTTTCTCCTTCAAGCCCGCCGACATCGTCAAACAGCTCGATTTGCTGCGCCCGATCTACCGCGAGACCACGAACTACGGCCATTTCGGAAAAAAAGACCTGACTTGGGAACAGACCACCCGGGTCGCCGAGCTCCAGGCCACGATCAAAAAACTGTCCAAGTAACCCATACCACCCATGAGCACCGTCCTGCCCCCTCCCGCCGCGATCGGAAAAGATCACCACGTCGCCGACATCACGCTCGCCGACTGGGGCCGCAAAGAGATCTCCATCGCCGAACACGAGATGCCCGGTCTCATGGCCGTGCGGAAAAAATTCGGCCCGTCACGACCGCTCGCCGGGGTGCGGATCACCGGTTCGCTGCACATGACCATCCAGACCGCGGTCCTGATCGAGACCCTGACCGCGCTCGGGGCCACGGTGCGCTGGGCCTCGTGCAACATCTTCTCCACCCAGGATCACGCCGCCGCCGCCATCGCCGCCACGGGAGTTCCGGTCTTCGCGTGGAAGGGTGAGACGCTCGAGCAGTACTGGGATCTGACCTGGAAGGCCATGGTCGGTCCCGACGGTCTCGGGCCTCAGCTGGTCGTCGACGACGGCGGCGACGTCACCCTCCTCCTGCACAAGGGTCACGAGCTCGAAAACGGTAGCGACTGGGTGAATACGCCTTCCGGATCGCACGAGGAGCAGGTGATCAAGAACCTTCTCAAGAAAATCCACGCCGAAGATCCCCTGGTGTTTACCCGCCTGGTGAAGGACTGGCGAGGGGTCTCGGAGGAGACCACCACCGGCGTGCACCGGCTCTACCAACTCCACGAACAGGGCAAACTCCTCGTGCCCGCGATCAATGTGAACGACTCGGTCACGAAGTCGAAATTCGACAATCTCTACGGCTGCCGCGAGTCCCTCGCGGACGGCCTGAAACGCGCCACCGACGTGATGATCGCCGGCAAGGTGGCCTT
>JBILUB010000226.1:0-4553 GCA_044371245.1 Opitutaceae bacterium | reverse complement strand
ACCCAACGATGCCGCCCTGCCGGCCGGAGTGATTGGTGATTTGTGATTCGTCATTCGGCCCGAGCCCCCTACCCGCGCCGCCTCCTCCAACAACAAATCACCAATTACAAATCACCAGTCACCAATCACAAATCACCGTTCCCGCCCCGCCATGCTTAATTACGTCGAATCGTCCCTCGACCCCGCGCACGGGTGCTACCGCCACATCATCCCCGCTGGCGACTTCTGGATGCACGAGATAAAGGCCGGCCAGACCCTGCGCATCCTCGACCTCGAGGGCAACCAGGCCGCCGACACGCTCTTCTATCGCGCCGACGACTTTCGCGAGCGTTACAGCGCCCAGGACACGATCCGCGAAAACGGCGGCATCTACCTCACCACCGGCACCAAGCTCTACTCCAACGAGCTGAACGTGCTCGCCGAGATCACCGCCGACACCTGCGGCCGCCACGACACGCTCGGCGGCGCCTGCTCCTGCGAGGCCAACACGATTCGCTACGGCCACCGCACGCGCCACATGCATTCCTGTCGCCAGAGTTTTCTCCTCGGCCTGATGACCTGGCCCGGCGCCACCGGCTTTCCACTCAACAAGCGCGACATCCCTGCGAACATAAACTTTTTCATGAACGTCCCCGTCACCCCCGACGGCGGCCTCCAGTTCGCCGACGGCGTGTCCTCCCCCGGCAAATACGTCGAGATGATCGCCCGCATGGACGTGGTCTGCCTGATCAGCAACTGCCCGCAGCTCAACAACCCCTGCAACGGCTGGAATCCGACGCCGGTGGAGGTGTTGATTTGGCACTCCGCCGCCGCCCGCCCGGCGTCGGAGTGATTGGTAGTTGGTGATTGGTGATTTGGTTAAATCCAATTCTTTCCCATGGCTTTTCAAAAACTCGAAGAACTTCGCGTGTATCAACTCGCGGAGGAGATCTCCGACATGATCTGGGAGATCTGCTCGAGTTGGGACTATTTCGCCAAGGACACGGTTGGAAAACAGCTCGTTCGCGCGGCCGACAGCATCGGCGCCAACATCGCCGAGGGCTACGGTCGCGGTGGTTACGCCGAGAATCGCCAATTCATCCGCATCGCCCGCGGTTCCTTGAGCGAGGTTCGCCACTTCCTTCGCCGCGCCGACACCCGCCGCCTCATCACGGCCGAGCAAAAGAAAAACCTTCAGCCTCTCATCACCGAGCTCGGCCCAAAACTCACCGCCTACCTCAAATCCATCGGGCCCAAATCTGCCCCCGCCGCCTGACTCCAAATGACCAATCACCAATCACCAATCACCTTCAAAAAGGTCCTCGTCGCCAACCGCGGCGCCATCGCCTGCCGGGTGATTCGCACGCTCAGGCGTCTCGGTATTTCAAGTGTCGCCGTCTACTCCGACGCCGACCGGCACAGCCTGCACGTCGCCCAGGCCGACGAGGCCATCCACCTCGGCCCGTCCCCGGCCGCGCAGTCCTACCTCGACGCCGAAAAAATCCTCGCCGCCGCCAAGGCCACCGGCGCCCAGGCCATCCACCCGGGCTACGGTTTCCTCTCCGAAAACGCCGCCTTCGTCGAAGCCTGCGAGGCCGCCGGCATCGTCTTCATCGGCCCCCGCGCCGCCCAGATGCGCCAGCTCGGCCCCAAACACTCCGCCCGCGCCCTCGCCAAGGCCCACGGCGTCCCGCTCCTGCCCGGCACCGACCTGCTCCCCGACCTCGCCACCGCCCGACGCGAGGCCGCCCGCATCGGTTACCCCGTCATGCTCAAAAGCACCGGCGGCGGTGGCGGTATCGGTATGCAGCTCATCCGCAAACCGGCCGAGCTCGCCCCCGCCTTCGAATCCGTCGTTCGCCTCGCGAAAAACAATTTTAAGGACGGCGGCGTCTTCCTCGAAAAATTCGTCGAGCACGCCCGCCACATCGAGGTCCAGATCCTCGGCGACTCCCACGGCCATGTCGTCGCCCTCGGCGAGCGCGACTGCTCCGTCCAACGCCGCAACCAGAAGGTCGTCGAGGAAACCCCCGCGCCCGGCCTCACCGCCGAGCAGCGCACCGAGCTCCTCGCCTGCGCCGCCCGCCTCGGCCAGGCCGCCGGCTACACCAACGCCGGCACCGTCGAGTTCGTTTACGACAACGTCACCGGCCAGTTCTACTTCCTTGAGGTCAACACGCGCCTCCAGGTCGAGCACGGGGTCACCGAGGAGGTCACCGGCGTGGACCTTGTCGAGTGGATGATCCGCGCCGCCGCCGGCGAGCTCGACCTCCGCGATTATCGCCCCGCCGCCACCGGCGCCTCCATCCAGGTCCGCCTCTACGCCGAGGATCCGGGCAAACAGTTCCAGCCCGCCGCCGGCCTGCTCACCGAAGTTCACTTCCCCGCCTCCGCCCGGATCGAGACCTGGGTCGAGTCCGGCAGCGAGGTCTCCGCCTTCTACGACCCGATGATCGCCAAGATCATCGTGCGCGGCACCGACCGCGCCGACGCCCTCGCGCGCCTCGACGCCGCCCTAGCCGACACCCGCGTGCACGGCATCGAGAACAACCTCGGCTACCTTCGCCAGATCATCGCCAGCGAGGGCTTCCGTAGTGGCGCAGTCACTACCAAGTATCTTTCCACCCTGCCCTACGTCCCCTCCACCGTCGAGGTCCTCGAAGGCGGCACCCAGACCACGGTGCAGGACTACCCCGGGCGCATCGGCTACTGGGCTGTCGGCGTGCCGCCCTCCGGCCCGATGGACCACCTGTCCTTCCGCCTCGCCAACCGCCTCGTCGGCAATCCCGACACCGCCGCCGGCCTCGAAATCACCGTCAACGGCCCGACCCTGCGTTTCCACACCGCCGCCGTCTGCGCCCTCACCGGCGCGGACATGCCCGCCACCCTCGACGGCAAGGTGATCGCGCCCCACCGCGCCTTCCGGGTGAAGCGCGGCCAGACGCTCCGCATCGGTTCCGTATCCGGCGCGGGACTACGCGCCTACCTCGCCGTCCGCCACGGCCTCGACCTGCCGGACTACCTCGGCAGCAAGGCCACCTTCACCCTCGGCCTCTTCGGCGGCCACGCCGGCCGGGCGCTGCGGGTCGGGGACGTGCTGCGCGTCTGTCGCCCGCTCGCCGCAGCGCCCGGAGTGACTGGTGATTTGTCCTTGGTGACTGGTCCCAAATCACGAATCACCAATCACCAATCACCAGCCCTGCTTCGTCTGCCGTCCGCGCTACAGCCACTCCTGACCCGCGACTGGCAAATCCGCGTCCTTTACGGTCCGCACGGAGCCCCCGATTTCTTCACCGAGCAGGACATCTCGACCCTCCTCTCTACCGCCTACGAAGTTCATTACAACTCCGCCCGCACCGGTGTGCGCCTCATCGGCCCCAAGCCCCAGTGGGCTCGGCGCGACGGCGGCGAGGCAGGCCTGCACCCGAGCAACATCCACGACAACGCCTACGCCATCGGCGCGATCGATTTCACCGGCGACATGCCGATCATCCTCGGCCCCGACGGCCCGAGCTGTGGCGGCTTCGTCTGCCCGATCACCATCGTGCAGGCCGAGCTCTGGAAAATGGGCCAGCTCAAGCCCGGTGACAAAGTCCGCTTCGTCCCGATCACCGCCCAGCAGGCCCGCGAGCTTCTCTACGCCCAGGAATCCGAGATCGAAACGCTCATCCCCGCGCGGCGACCGCGCGGAGTGATCGGTGATTGGTCCTTAGTGATTAGTCCAAACCACCAATCACCAATTACTAATCACCAACCGCCCGAACCCGCCATCCTCCACACCCTGCCAGCCCGGCCCACCGCACCTCAGGCAACCTACCGCCGCCAGGGCGACTCGGCGGTTTTGATCGAGTATGGCGAGGCGCAGCTCGACATCGCGCTCCGCATGCGCGTCCACGCCCTGCAGACCTGGCTCGAGCGCCAGCGCCTGCACGGCATCCTCGACCTCACCCCCGGCATCCGCTCGCTCCAGGTCCACTTCGACCAGCGCCTCCTGCCCTCCGAGCGCCTGCTCGAGATCCTGCTCCGCGCCGAGTCCGAGCTCCCCTGCATCGACGACATGGAGGTGCCCTCCCGCGTCGTCCACCTGCCGCTCTCCTGGGAGGACGAGTCCACCCTCCTCGCCATCCGCAAGTATATGCAGATCGTGCGCAAGGACGCCCCCTGGTGCCCGAGTAACCTCGAGTTTATCCGCCGTATCAACGGTCTCGATACGCTGGCCGACGTCTACCGCACTTGCTTCGAGGCCAGCTGGCTCGTGCTCGCCCTCGGCGACGTCTACCTCGGCGCGCCCGTGGCCACGCCGCTCGATCCACGCCACCGCCTCGTCACGACCAAGTATAATCCCGCCCGCACCTGGACGCCGGAAAACGCCGTCGGCATCGGCGGCGCCTACCTCTGCATCTACGGCATGGAGGGCCCCGGCGGTTACCAGTTCATCGGCCGCACCTGCCAGATGTGGAATCGCCACAAACAGACCACCGACTTCGTGGACGGAAAGCCCTGGCTCCTGCGCTTCTTCGACCAGATCAAGTTCTACCCGGTCTCCAACGCCGAGCTCACGAAGTTCCGCGAGG
>JBILUB010000020.1:0-16012 GCA_044371245.1 Opitutaceae bacterium | reverse complement strand
GCCGCCGCTCTCGTCGGCTCGAACGCATCCGCCGCCCAGGACGACGCCGCCCCGCCCGCCTCCCTCCGCGTCTTCTTCATCGGCAACAGCGTCACCGACAACATCAACTACGAGGGCCTTGCCGCCCTAGCCCGCAGCCGCGGCATCGAGCAGATCTGGGGACGCCACATGATCCCGGGCTCCCCCCTGCGCTTCATCTGGAACAACCCCGAAGGCGGCTTTCGCCGCAGCCCCTACGGCTCGGCCCGCGATGCCCTTTCCAAACACCCGTGGGACGTCGTCACCCTCCAACCCTTCGATCGTAAACTCGATCTGCCCGCCGATCAGGCGGATTTGCCCGTGCTCAAGGAGATCATCGACACCGCCCTGACCCAGAATCCCCGCACCCGCTTCCTCATCTACTCGCGCTGGCCCCGCATGCGCCAAAACGGCAAGTCACTCCCCTACGATCCCGGAGCCTTCGACCCGAACAAACCGGGCGGCCCCGTCGACCTCGCCACCATCGATCCCTACGAGAAAATCTGGCTGCGCCCGTACACCGGCGGCTGGGACGGCACCAACGAGACCCGCGACTACTTCGAGCGCGTCGTCTCCGCGCTCCGCGCCGCGTATCCAGAAATCCAGGACCAGATCGAGCTCGTACCCGTGGGTGACACTCTGCTCGCCCTCGACCGGGCTATGCGCGCCGGTCAGGTCCCCGGCTACACCAACGTGTTCCAGTTCTACAAGGACACCATCCACGTGAATCCACTCGGCTCCTACACCACCGGATGCGTGTTCTTCGCCAAGGTCTACGGCCAGTCCCCCGTCGGTCTCCCAGCCCGGCCCTACGGCGATTTTCCGGAAGCCCTCACCCGTCTGATCCAAGAAAGCGCGGCCTCCGTCGTCGGAGTTCCCGCGCCCTGATTGTGCGGGCTCCGACCCCGCCCTGATCAGCCTTCCTCGCTCCGAGGGGCCGCTGCTTGATCCCCCTCCGACCGGTTGCATTTTGCCCCGGCCGGCCGCCTGCGCGCCGCGTTTCGCCCCCGCCGCGGTCATCCGGGCGGCGAGACGAACCTGTGCATGCGTTTAAAGGAGAGATGGATAGGACGCCCGCGCCCGAATGGCCCGCTTCCGGCGCCATCGCGTGCCGCGCTGTTTCGCGAATCGAAGCGGCCGCTCAAACATCCTTCAACCATGGCCTCTCCGCAAAACTCTCCTGCCACACCTCCCAACCACGGGTACACCGCCGGCTCCGCGCCCCTCGTCCCCCAGAATGGCGTCACCGTTCGCCCACTCTGCTGGGGCTCGATTTTCGCGGGCGCGGTGGCCGCGCTCGCCGTGCACCTGCTGCTCACCATTCTCGGGCTCGGCCTCGGGCTCGAAATCGTCGAGCCTGCCACCAACCCCGATGGAGGCTCCGAGTTCAGCGTCGGCGCCGGCATCGCCTGGTCCCTCAGCGCCCTGATCGCCCTCTGGCTCGGCGGCTGGATCGCCGGTCGCCTCATCCCCGAGGCCAGCCGCCGCCTCGGCGGCCTGCACGGCTTTCTTGTCTGGAGTCTGGCGACCGTCGTAACCATCTCCGCCCTCTCGACCGGAGCGGGCATGCTCGCGGGATCCGTCGCACGACTGACCGGCCAGGCTCTCGGGAGCACCGCCGAGGCCCTCGCGCCCGCCGCCGCCGCCGGCGGTGACGCCCTCGGACAGTTCGCCCGGGACAACTCGAACGTCTTCGAAGGTTTTGTGCAGGAGCTTCAGCCCGGCGACCAAGGCGGCCAGCCCAACTCGGCCAGCACCCGCGAGGTCTCCTGGGCGCTCGTCCGCTACTTCACCCAGCCCGCCGACCAGCGCGGCGCGGAGGCAAAAAACGCGCTCGTGCGCAGCATCGCCGAAAGCACCCCGCTCGACGAAGCCGCCGCCCGCGAGAAAGTGGACCAGTGGATCGCCTCCTACGACCGCATCGAGGCCGACATGAAGGCTCTCGCCGACCGGGCCGCGCTCGAGGCCCGCGCCGCCGCCGAGACCGCTTCCGGCTATATCACGGCCACCGCCATCTGGACCTTCATCGCCTTCGTCATCGGCGCCGTCGCCTCCGCCTGGGGTGGAGCGATGGGTGCCCGGTCCCGCCGCCTGCACGACACCGGCGCGGTCGCGTGAGGAGCGCGCACCGAGCCGGGCTCCGCTCCCGCCCATGACCGTCTGCCAGCTCACCAACTCGCCCGTCTCCGGCTCGACACCGGTTTCGGGCGCGGTCGCCACCCACGCCGCGGCCCTCGCCTCGCTCGGCCACGACGTGCTGGTGCTTTCCCCCTGCCCCGATCCCCCAGGCCTGCCCCGCCCCGCTCCCGCCTTCGTCGGCACTCGCTTCCACCGCGGGGGTTCACCCCTAGCCCTTCCGCCCCGCCCGGAGCTGTTCCACGCCCACCACGCCTTCCTCTCCGGCGCGGAGGCGCTTCGCCTCGCCCACCGGCACGCGGCGCCCCTGGTTTTTTCCGCCGGCGCCGAGTACCAGAGCCCGCTCGATCTCGCCGATGAGGAGGCGGCGGATCTGCGGCGCTTCATCGGCACCCTCGGTATCTGCTACGCCAACCGCTGCGATCTGGTCCTCGCCTCGTCCGCCGCCGCGGCCGAGCGCCTCCGCGCCGAAGGCGTCGTACGACCCTTGCGCATCTTGGCCGCCTCCCGCCCCGGCGCCTCCGCCCGCGATCACGCCCTCGGTCTCCATGAACTCTATCGCGAAGCCAGCCAGCTCCACCACCGCGAGTGCCGCGTCGGCGACACCACGCGAGGCCGTCGGCTGCTGCAGGAACTCTCCCTCGATTGGGCGCGCGTCCGCCGGCATCACCGGAGGACCTCCGCCGCCTCCCGTGTCGCGAAGCCCGGCGGTGACGAGAATTCCCCATGCTGACCAAGCTGGGCGGTCGCTGGCGTGATCTGCTGGAGTGGATCAACCCGGCCGAGTGGCTGCCCAGGCTGCTGGGCCTGCCCTCGACGCGCGAGCGCGGCTTTCCTCCCGGCCTGCTCCTCATCGAGTTGTCCGGTTGCGACGGGACCACCTGGTCGGCCCTGCGCGCCCGAGGCGCGTTTCCTTTCCTCTCCTCCCTCGTGGAACAGCAAAACTACCGCGCGGTCCCGTACCACGCCGGCTGTCCCTGGTCCCGCACCCTGCGCGAGATCGAGCTATTGCACGGCAAGGTCGCCGGCACGTCGCTTATCGCTGCGGGAGATACGGAGCACGCCGCACTCCTGCACGGAGGATCGGCGTGGGGATCCCTGCTGCCGGGCGGTGCGGCCGAGGATGAATTTCACGGACGGTCGCGTCACGGGCGCCAGGCTTGGGGCCGCTGGCTCCGCAATCGCGCCGGAGCGGCTCTCGACCTCCGTCGCGGCCTGCCCATCGTGTATCTATTTCACCAATACGCGGAAAACGGCGCGGGTCCGGCCGGGGCTCGTCGCCTGGACCGGCGCCTCGCCCGACTCTACCACCTCGCCCGGCGCTGCCGCCGGCGCGACTACCAAGTCTGGTTCCTGCTCACCCCCGGCTCTTTTTCCGAGCCCACGGCCGCCCCCGGCCAGGGCCTCGTCCACTCCCTGCAGGCCGCGCTCGGGCCGGACTGGACACTCGTCAGCTCGGCTCCCGAGGAGCACCCGCTTACAGCGGCATCTGGAAACGGACCGGTTCTTCGCCTTAGCGCCGAGGACCGGTTGTTAAGGCTCCGCACCGAGAAGCCCCCCGACGATCGCGTGGCCGAAGCCGTCGCCGCCCGGCTCCACCGCGCCCACCCCTACATCCATGCCGTGCTCTGGCGCGAGTCCTCGGGAAAACACCGCCTCCACAGTCTCTGCTCCGCCACCAGGCCGGGTCCGCGATCGTCCATGCACGCTCGACCGGCCGAGGTTCCACGGGACTTGGTCGGCGAGGATATCGCGTCGCTCTTCGCCACGCCGCATGCGGACACCTGGATCCTGCTGATCGGCGACCCCGGGGGAGCGCTCCACGGCGGACTCGCCCTCTTGCCCGGCCCCACCCGTCTGCCGGCCGGCGCTGCCGCCTGGCTCCGCCCCGCCCAGATCCATGCCGCCGCTCACCACGTCCTCGACCGAAGGCCCCTGACCGCCATCCCCCGCCGCTCTCCTCCGACTTTGCCTCCCGCCGGGGCCTTTCGACTCGCGACCTACAACGTCCACCGCTGCATCGGCATGGACGGCCGGCAGTCCGTCCGCCGGATACTGCGCGTGCTCGCAGAGATCGACGCCGACCTCATCGCCCTGCAGGAAGTCTCCGCCGTAGGCGCAAACCAGGCCACGCAACTGGGCCTCGAGCTCGGCTTTCACGTTCTCTTCTGCCCCACGCTCCACGGCGACCACGCCTACGGGCACGCGCTGCTGAGCCGCCACCCGATCAAAGCACGCTTGATCGGACCTCTGCCCCTTGTCTCCGAAGCCCCCTACAAGGAGCCCCGCGGCGCCATTTGGGCCCATCTGTCGATAGGCACTCGCTCCCTGCATCTCTTCTCCACCCACCTCGCCCTCGGCCAATCCGACCGCGCGCTTCAGGTCGACACCCTCCTCGGGCCCGGCTGGATCGGCGCGCTCCCCGTCGAGGAACCGCTGATTCTATGCGGCGATTTCAACTTCACCCCTTCCGGCCGAAACTACCGGCGCATCACCACCCGTCTCCGTGATGCCCAGCTGGCCCACGATCGTGGTCCGGTCCGGATGACCTTCTCCACCGTGTGCGCCGTCGCCCGCCTCGATCACATTTTCCTTTCGCCCCACTTCACCGTGCTCGACGTGAAGTCACCCCGCACCCATCTCACGAGGGTCGCCTCCGATCATTACCCCCTGGTCGCGGATCTTTGCTGGAACGACGGGAGCGCCCAGCCAAGCGGCTCCGGATCGGTGGCCAACAATTCATCCAGGGATGCGCTTCCCAAGTCCCCTTCGGTATGCATCGACGGATACTCGGAGGGCTAGCCGGACCAAAACCGGGTTGCTCCCGTCGCGGGATCGGTCGAGTCCTAGCCACGCATGAGCTTCCGGCTTGATTGGGATACCCTGCTTTCCGACCGCCGCTACGGCCAAGGTGACGCTCCGCACGGCCGTCCCGGGACCGGCACACGTCTGCCCCGCAGCGAATTCGAAAAAGACCACGATCGGGTCATCTTCTCCGCACCCTTTCGGCGGCTCGCCGGCAAGACCCAGGTGCATCCCTTCGCGACGCTCGAGCACGTGCACAACCGGCTCACCCACACCCTTGAGGTCTCCAGCGTCGGCCGCTCGCTCGCCTACGCCGTCGGTCGGCTGCTCACGGACAAAGGCGTCATGCCGGCCGGACGCGGCGCCGAGGACCTCAGCTGCATCGTGCAGGCCGCCTGCCTCGCTCACGACCTCGGTAACCCGCCCTTCGGGCACGCCGGCGAGTACGCCATCCGCGACTGGGTCCGCCTGCGCTCCCCGGACCTCCTGCGCGACATCCCGCCCGGCCTGCGCGACGACTGGCTGCATTTTGAGGGCAACGCCCAAAGCCTGCGCATGGTCGCGGCTCCCGAGGAGCACGAACAACCGTATTTCCATTTCACCTACGCTTCGTTGGGCGCCTTGATCAAGTACCCCTGGTCCTCCGACGACCCCCGCGCCTCCTCCACCGGCAAACACAACGCCTTCTCCACCGAACGGGCGATTTTCGAGGATCTCGTCGCCACGCTCGGCCTGCGCCGGCCCGACGGCGCGATCGTGCGGCATCCCCTCTCCTTTCTCGCCGAGGCGGCGGACGACATCTGCTACCGAGTCGGTGATTTTGAGGACGCGGTCGAGATGGGCATCCTCGACGAGGCCAAGGTCCGGGCCATCTTCAACCAAATCATCGGCCGCGAAAGCCCGCGGCCCCTGCCTTCGCTCCGCGCCCGAGCCATCGGCCGCATGGTCGAGGCCGCGGCCACGGCTTTCGCGGAGAACTATGATGAGATTATGACCGGCAAACGCGCCGAAGATCTGAAAACCTCCTTCCCCGCCGAGATCCAGCAGGCCCTCGGCACCATCAAGCGCGACTATCACTCCATCTTCGGCCATCGGGCCAAGGTCGCCGTCGAGCTCGGCGCGCCCGCCATCCTCGGCCGCATCCTCGACGCCTTCGTGCCGGCCGTCCGCGCCCTCGCCCTGGCCCGCGCCTACGAGCCTGCGCAACTCGGCTTCATCTCCTGCCGTTGCCTCGCGCTCGGCTGGCCGGAAACCTACCTGCGCGCCCACGCCGACCGGGGCGAGGCGTGGTGGCTCGCCCGGCTGATGGATCTGGTGGCCGGCATGACCGACAGCTACGCCACTCGCGTCTCCCGCGAGATCGCGGGCGTCTGACCTCTCCGCGGCTATGCGTGTGATGTGCTACCGCTGCTTCTGGCCGCAGACCCTTTGCTGGTGCGCCTCCCTCCGCCCGATGCCCACCCGCACCCGCTTTATCCTGCTCATGCACCCGAAGGAGTTTAAGCAGGAGAAAGCCGGCACCGGACGCCTCACCCATCTCTGCCTGCCGAACAGCGAGCTGCAGGTCGGAGTCTCCTTCGAGAAACATCCCGCGGTGCGCGACCTCCTGGCCGATCCGGGCAATCACTGCGTGCTCCTCTACCCGGGCCCGGAAGCGCGCAACCTCTCCCGCGGCGAACTCGTGGCGGGCGATCTGGCCGGCCGACGTCTCGTCGTGCTCCTCCTCGACGCCACCTGGGCCTGCGCCCGCAAGATGCTGCGTCTCTCCCCTTCACTGCAGCTGCTGCCACGGATCATGTTCACCCCGAGCGCACCCAGCCGCTTCGTGATCAAACAGCAGCCGCAGGCCGGCTGCCTCAGCACCCTCGAGGCCGTGCACGAGACGCTCCTCGCACTCGAGCGCTCCGGCCTCGACACCTACCCGGACCAGACGCAGCTCCTCGAGCTCTTCGATCGGATGCAGCGCCACCAGATCGCCTGCGCCGAGAATCCCGCGCTCGGCGGCTATCGGCGCAAGCCCTACGGCGCACCCGAGGACCGAAACGCCTCCCGCGGCGCTTCACGCCGCTCCTATTTTAAATCCGCGCCCTGAGCGCCGGGCCCCGGCCGGACCCGCCCTCACACCTTCACGACCAGCACCCGCCCGGCGCACTCCACCCGCGCACCGGCGGCGAGTTGCTTGCGCACCACCTTCTCCACCGCGCCATCCACGCGCACCGCCCCGCCCTGGATGGCATGCTTGGCCTCGCCACCGCTCTCAAACAGACCGGCGAACTTCAAGAAGCGCGACAGCTCGATCGGGGCGGCCCCGATCACGATTTCCTCCTCCACCCCCGCCACGCCACGCTTCGAAACATCCTTTTTGTTCATCGCGAAACCCTGGCCACCGCAGTCCCCGAGGCGAGCCCGGGCTTTGCAAAAGCATTGCCCACTTCCCACGCCGGCCGCGAAGGTGCCCCCACTATGCTCCACCCGCTGAAATGGTCGCGGCCCACCCTCATCCTTGGAGGCCTCCTCTTCGGCGCGCTCCTCGGCCTCCTCGTTCACGGCCTCGTCGTCACCCCCGAGGCCGAGGCCCGCCTCGCCTGGTGGCTCACCCAAGTCATTCAGCCCCTCGGCCGACTCTTCATCCGCATCATCTTCATGGTCGTCATCCCCTTGGTCTTCGCCGCCATCGTGCTCGGCGTCGCCGAGATGGGCGACTTGCGCAGGCTTGGGCGCATCGGCCTAAAATCGCTCGCCGCCACCCTCGTGCTTTCCGGCGTCGGCGTCGCGATCGCCCTGACCGTGGCCAACCTCTTCGCCCCGGGCACGAGGATGGCCCCGGAAACCCGCTCGGCCCTGCTCGCCGAGTACGGCGCCGACGCCGCCGCCAAAGTCGCCATCGGCCAGGCCGAATCCCCCCCGCTCGCCGAGACCCTGCTCAACCTGATCCCAGCCAACCCCCTCGCCGAGGCGGTCAATGCCTTCGCGCCCAACTACACCGGCGGCGGCCTGATCGCCGTGATGGTTTTTTCCCTCTTCTTCGGCGTCGCGCTCGCGCTCCTGCCCGCCGAACGATCCGCCCCTCTCCTCGCGGTGCTCCGGGCGATCTTCGAAGTGTGCCTTCAGATCATCGAGTTTGCGATGAAGCTCGCCCCGCTCGGCGTCGCCTGCCTCGGCTTCGCGCTCACCGCCACTCTCGGACTCGGCCTCGTCCGCACCCTCGGAGCCTACGTCGGCGTCGTTTTGCTCGGCCTCGCCCTGCACCAGTTTGTGAGCTACCCCATTTTCATCGCCGCCCTCGGTCGCCGCTCGCCCCTCGCGTTTTTTCGCCAAAGCCGCGAGGCCATGCTCACCGCCTTCGCCACCTCCTCCAGCAACGCCACCCTGCCCGTGTCGCTGCGCGTCGCCGAGCAAAACCTGGGGCTGCCGGCTCGCATCAGCCGCTTCGTCCTGACCGTCGGCGCCAGCGCCAACCAAAACGGCACCGCCCTCTACGAAGGCGTCACCGTGCTCTTTCTCGCCCAGGTTTTCGGCGTCGACCTCAGCCTCGGCCAACAACTCGTCGTCGCCCTCATGTGCGTGCTGGCCGGACTCGGCACCGCCGGTGTGCCCGGAGGCTCCCTGCCGCTGGTGGTCGGCGTGCTCGTCACCATCGGCGTGCCCGGCGAAGCCATCGCCATCATCCTCGGCATCGACCGCCTGCTCGACATGTGCCGCACCACGCTGAACGTGACCGGCGACCTCGTCATCGCCGTGATCGTGTCACGCGGCGAACCGGACGCTCCAGGCGACTCCAGCCCGCCGGCGACCGCGTGAATTCCCATGCGTCCCGCGGCCTGCGGCCTGCTTTAACGACGGCCTGCTTCGCGCGTTGACCGACCGGCCCCGTCGCTTTCGCTCCTACCCTTCGCGCCCGCTCCGTCACCCATCACCTCCCCCGTCCCATGTCCGCCGCTCCTTCGATCATCTACACCATCACCGACGAGGCTCCCGCCCTCGCCACCTACTCTCTCCTGCCCATCGTGCAGGCCTTTTCGAAGAAAGCCGGGATCACGGTCGAGACCCGCGACATCTCCCTCGCCGGCCGCATCCTCGCCGCCTTCGCCGACCTCCTCCCCCCGGCCCAACGCGTCGCCGACGCGCTCGCGGAACTCGGAGCCCTCACGCTCAAACCCGAGGCCAACATCATCAAGCTGCCCAACATCTCCGCCTCGATCCCCCAGCTGAAAGCCGCCATCGCCGAACTCCAGGCCAAGGGCTACGCCCTCCCCGATTTCCCCGAAAGCCCCTCGACCGACGCCGAAAAAGACACCCGAGCCCGCTACGCCAAGGTCCTCGGCTCCGCCGTCAACCCCGTCCTCCGCGAGGGCAACTCCGACCGGCGAGCCCCCGGCGCCGTCAAAGCCTACGCCCGCAAACACCCCCACTCCATGGGCGCGTGGTCGCCCCAGTCCAAAACCCGCGTCGCCGCGATGACGGACGGCGACTTCTTCGCCAACGAGAAGTCCGTCACCATCCCCGCCGCCACCACCGTCAAGATCGAGTTCGTGCCCGCCGATGGCTCCGCCACCAAGGTTTTGAAGGAGAAAACGCCCCTCCTTGCCGGCGAGATCCTCGACGCCACCGTCCTGCGCAAAAAAGCGCTCGTCGCTTTCCTCGAAAAGGCCATCGCCGAGGCCAAGGCCGACGGCCTCCTCTTCTCGGTTCACCTCAAAGCCACGATGATGAAGGTCTCCGACCCGATTCTCTTCGGCCACGTGGTCAAAGTGTTCTTCCGCGACCTCCTCGCCAAACACGCCCCGACCCTCTCCGCCCTCGGCGTCGACCTGAACAACGGCCTCGGCGACCTCCTCGCCAAGATCGCCACCCTCCCCGCCGAGCAGCGAGCCGCCATCGAGACCGACATCCAGGCCGCCTACGCCGCCGGCCCCGCCCTCGCCTACGTCAACTCCGACAAGGGCATCACCAACCTCCACGTCCCCAGCGACGTCATCATCGACGCCTCCATGCCCGCGATGATCCGCACCTCGGGCCAGATGTGGAACCAAGCCGGCAAACCACAAGACACCCTCGCCGTCATCCCCGACCGCTCCTACGCCGGCGTCTACCAGACCGTCATAGACTTCTGCCGGACGCACGGGGCCCTCGACCCCCGCACCATGGGCTCCGTGCCCAACGTCGGCCTCATGGCCCAGGCCGCCGAAGAGTACGGCTCGCACAACAAGACCTTCGAAATCCCCGCCCCGGGCCGCGTCCGCGTCACCGACGGCGCCGGCGCCGTCCTCCTCGAACACGAGGTCGACACCGGCGACATCTGGCGGGCCTGCCAGACCAAGGACGCCCCCGTGCGCGACTGGGTGAAACTCGCCGTCAACCGCGCCCGCCTCTCCCGCACCCCCGCCATCTTCTGGCTCGACGCCGCCCGCGCCCACGACGCCCAAATCATCGCCAAGGTGCAGGCGTATTTGAAAGAGCACGACACCGGCGGGCTCGACCTCCGCATCCTGCCCCCCGCCGCCGCCTGCCAGGCCAGCCTCGAACGCATCGTGCAAGGGCAAGACACGATCAGCGTCACCGGCAACGTCCTCCGCGATTACCTCACCGACCTCTTCCCCATCCTCGAAGTCGGCACCTCGGCCAAAATGCTCTCCATCGTCCCGCTGATGAACGGCGGCGGCCTCTTCGAGACCGGCGCGGGCGGCTCCGCGCCCAAGCACGTCCAGCAATTCACCGAGGAAAATTTCCTGCGCTGGGACAGCCTCGGCGAATTCTTCGCGCTCGCCGCCTCCTACGAGCACCTCGCCGAGACGCAGAAAAACGCCGCCGCGCGCGTGCTCGCCGAGACCCTCGACGAGGCCAACGGCAAATTCCTCGAAAATGACAAAAGCCCCGCGCGCAAAGTCGGCGCCGGCATCGACAACCGCGGCAGCCACTTCTACCTCGCCCTCTACTGGGCCCGGGCCCTCGCCGCCCAGACGAAGGACGCCCGCCTCGCCGCCGCCTTCGCGCCCCTCGCCGAGAAACTCACCGCACAGGAGAAACAGATCGTGGCCGAGCTCGTCGCCGTGCAGGGCAAACCCGCCGACATCGGCGGCTACTACCGACCCGACGAGCCAAAAGCCTCCGCCGCGCTGCGCCCCAGCCCCACGCTCAACTCCGCCCTCGCCAGCCTCTGATTTCGAGCCCGCCGGCTTGCCGCGCGCACCCACCCTCGCCGCGCCCTTTGACGTCGCACCGGTCGCACCCTGCGTGCGACCAGCGACCGCGTGCGGCCGGGGACTTTTGCACCCTGCGCCCACCGGATGCACCACCCGGCGGTGCCATTAACTCCAGCCGCGGACCGGAAGCCGACCTTGTCCAAAGCGCCCTACCCGTCCCTCCGGGAATTCCGAAACACCCAGACCGAAGACCGCGAAAAACGACGCCTCCGGCCCCTTCGTATCCCGCGCTGCGGTTGACACCTGGCAGGGGCGTTCGCTTTGCTGTCCGATCCCGTCCCGTAACCTTTCCGCCATGAATTCTGAAGCCATCGCCTCGCTTACCGCCAAGAACCCGTCACTCAAGACGGCCAAAGCCAAGCTGGAGGCGATGGAGCCAGGCGCTTACTGCATCCATAAAAGCTGGGGCTTCGGACAAATCAAAAGCTACGACGAGGTCGGCGCAAAACTGGTCATCGATTTTAAAAACAAGCCCGGCCACGCGATGGACCCGGCCTTCTGCGTCAACACCCTCGACATCCTGCCCGCCAGCCACCTGCTCGTGCGCAAGGAGACCGAGGCCTCCACCATCGCCAAACTCGCCGCCGAGGACCCCGCCCAACTCCTCATCGAAGCCCTCGCCGCCTACCCCAACTCCGCCGCCACCCAGATCGAGATGGAGATCGTCTTCGCCCAAGTCCTCGGCGAGGAGAAATTCAAAAAATGGTGGTCCGGCGCCAAAAAGGCCATCGCCAAAGACCCCCGCATCGCCGTCCCCGTCAAAAAAACCGAGTGCTTCTTCCTGCGCGAGACCCCCGTCTCCGCCGAGGACGAACTCGCCGAGGCCTTCAACTCCACCCGCTCGGCACGCCGCCGCATCCAGCTCGCGGAGCAGCTCCTCACCACCTCCGACAAAGGCAAATCCAAGGCCGATCTGCCCGCCATCCTCGCCGGCCTCGCCGAGGCGGTGAAAACCTCCAACCAGATCGACGCCTCCGAGCGCCTTTACGGCGCGTCCATTCGCGACCGCCTCGCCACCCTCGCCGGCTCCGACCCCGCCACCCTCGAGCCCTCCCAAGTTTCGCTCGTCGCCAACGTCCGCGATCTCCCCGCCATCGTCGAAAAACTCCCCGTAAACTTCCAGGGCCCCTTCCTCGAGCTCATCAAGGAGGCGCACCCCCTCGAGCACCGCGACATCGTCATCAACCTGCTCAAGGTCTCGCAAGGTAAGTTCACCACCGAGTGCATCAACTTCCTCGTCGAGAACGGCCACGGTGAAGAGCTCGCCGCCACCTTCCACCGCTGGATGGCCGAGCAAAACCTGCGCGCCCCGGTCCTGCACTGGATCGTGAAGAATCGTAACTCGAAGAAATTCGCCAAGCTGCTCGGCGACATGGTCTCGCCCCGCCTCCTCTCCGCCATCTTCTACGCCATCGATTACGAGGCGCTCCAGTCCGCCTCCTCCCGCCGCATCCCCCTCGCCGACGCGCTCAGCGAGGACGCCGAGCTCATTCCCGACCTGCTCTCCGCCGCTTCGGCCGAGACCGCCCGCGACCTCGCCCACGCCCTGCTCCTGAATCAAGGTTTTGAGGACCTCACCAAGAAGTCCCTGCTCGCCCGCTTCATCAAACTCTACCCCGCCATCCAGTCCGTCCTCTCCGGTGAAAACGAATCCAAGGAAGAACAACTCCTCGTTTCCCGCGAAAGCTACGAACGCAAACGCGAAGAGCTCGAGCTCATCATCAGCCGCAAGATCCCCGACAACTCCAAAGCCATCGCCTCCGCCCGCGAACACGGCGACCTCAAGGAAAACTCCGAGTACAAGATGGCCAAACAAGACCAGGCCGTCCTCATGGCCCAAAAAGCCCAGCTCGAGAAAGACCTCGGGCGCGCTCGCATCACCGATTTCAAGGAGGTGGGCATCGAGGTCATCGGCGTCGGCAGCGTCGTCGAGACCCGCCTCCAGTCCTCCGGCAAAACCGCGCGCTACACCCTGCTCGGCGCCTGGGACTCCGTCCCGGAGCAAAACATCATCGCCTACAAGACCCCCCTCGGCCAGGCCCTGCTCGGCAAAAAAATCGGCGACACCGTCAAGGTGAAGATCGGCACCGCCGAAGAGGGCTACACCATCACCGCCCTCGACCGCTACTCCCGCTAAGCCAAGCGCCTGTGGGATCCTCCCTCGGCAAACCTCGCCACCGCCCCGCCTCCTCCCCCCGCAGCACGACTTGTTTGGTGTCCGGTTTAACTGTAAAAAATAGGGACTTATCCTCTCTCCGACAGAGCTTTGGCGAATCAAGAAACAAGACGCTTGCTGAAGCCGGAGTCGGGTTGAATCTTCCTCCCTGTTCCTCTGCTTAGCAGAGGATTTTTGGGGTAACTAAGAAAGCAATGGCCGGACACCTAGGGGTAGGTGTCCGGCCTCTTATTTTCCGGCCAGCCCGAGGACTGCTATCCCCATCCCGATAGACCCCATCTTGGCCCAACCGAGCTCGGGCAGAGGGCCTAAAACCCCTTGAGGTGAGCTATCTTCCGAGTGGCATTGGCTCCCCCGTCGGAACGTGGAGGAAAGCCCCTGCGCGCTCCGTGAACCATTCTTCCGTTCGCCGTCCGCGCCTCCCCCCAGCCATCGCCAGTCTCTCCGCCGAAACGCTCTCTACCCTTGGGAAATCCGCGCCTTGAGGAACGAAAGCACGTCCTGAAACTTCGCTCGGTTCGATTCGTCGGCTGCGACCAGATTCTCATGGGCCGCCAGCACCAACCGAGCATTATCGAGCTCGTTTGACTTGGCGGGCAGCGGTAAAGCCCGAGCCGCTCCGACCACCGGAGTGCCCCTTCCGCTTTCGTCCACGACCAAAAGCCGATGCAGGCCCAGATTCTTGATCAATTCCAGATTCCGCTCTCCCACCCGGCAAAGCACGAGGCTGCCCGAGCCCCCGGCGTTCTTCCGCAACTCCAAGGCCGCACCGGCCAATACCCCGAGAAAGGTGCTGTCCATGCTGGTACAGGCCTGAAAATCGATCACGAAACGCTGTTTCTGCTGACGGCGCATCTCCGCCATAAACTGCTGGAGACTGCTGCTATTCTGAAAAGAGGCTCGTCCCTCAATCCGGATCACCACCGGATCACCGGAGGCATCGACGAGGTAGGTGGGCGCGACGGCGTCGGACATACGAACTGGAAGAGAAGTGAAGCGGGAAGGATGGAGGAGCGAATACCCGAAGCAAGCGGACGAAAAAAGGGCCGAATCCGAAGCCTCATACCCCTCGGGTCTGGGGACGAAACCGAAGCCGGAAGCCCTTGGCGGGCCCGCGCCTTTACGAGGTTTAGGGAAAACCTCGCCAAAACGCGGTGGTGCCAGACCCCGGTGCGAATACGGGGCCCGGCGCCATGGGCCGGCTCAGCTGCGAGCGACGATCTGCCTAAGCACGTAGGGCAGGATACCCCCGTGCTGATAGTAATCGATCTCGATCGGGGTATCGATCCGGCAGCGGACCGACACGTTCTCGACCGCGCCGTCTTTACGCGTGATTTCAAGCGTCAGGTCCTGTTGTGGCTTTATCGAGGCGTCGAGCCCCACCACGTCGTAAGTCTCGGTGCCGTCTAGCTTGAGCGTCTGGGCGGTGACCCCGTCTTTAAACTGCAGAGGTAGCACCCCCATGCCCACCAGGTTCGAGCGATGGATGCGCTCAAAGCTCTGCGCCACCACGACCTTCACCCCCAGCAGGTTGGTTCCCTTCGCGGCCCAGTCTCGCGAGGAGCCAGTGCCGTACTCCTGACCGGCCACCACGATCAAGGGCGTGCCCGCGGCGATATGTTTCACCGCAGCGTCGTAGATCGCCATCTTCTCGCCAGACGGTTGGTAGAGCGTGTTACCGCCCTCTTCCCCACCCAGCATCAGGTTCTTGATCCGCACATTCGCAAAGGTGCCCCGGGTCATCACCCGATCGTTGCCGCGGCGCGAGCCGTACGAATTAAAATCCTCAAACGACACGCCGTTTTCCATCAGGTAGCGTCCCGCGGGAGAGGTCTTCTTGATCGCGCCGGCCGGCGATATGTGGTCGGTCGTGACCGAGTCCCCGAAGATACCGAGTGCCTTGGCACCTTTGATCGGCTGGATGCTGCCCGGGGTGAGAGAGAAATTCGAGAAGAAGGGCGGCTCCTGGATGTAGGTCGAAGCAGGATCAAAAGAGTACACATTGCCCGTGGTCGAGGGGATCTCGTTCCACTTCGGATTCTGCGCGGCAAAGTCCGTGTAGAGCTTGCGGAAAACTTCGGGCTTCAACGCGGCTTGCAGTTGGTCCCGCACTTCCTGCAGGGAGGGCCAGATATCCTTCAGATAGACGAGCGCTCCGTCCTTGCCGCGCCCGATGGGATCGACGGCGAGATTGATGTCGACCCGGCCGGCGAGTGCGAAAGCGACCACCAGCGGAGGCGACATCAGGAAGTTGCTCTTGATGTTCTGGTGCACCCGGGCCTCGAAATTCC
This sequence comes from Opitutaceae bacterium, assembly GCA_044371245.1. GTDB lineage: Bacteria > Verrucomicrobiota > Verrucomicrobiia > Opitutales > Opitutaceae > IMCC26134_A. Next base: position 383 of record JBILUB010000020.1, on the reverse strand, counting down.
GGTTACCCGACAGCACCGAGGCGGCCACCAGATCGTTTTTCACCACCGCCTCCTCGATCTTGGGGTCTAGCGGACCGGAGTTGCCGATGCACGTCGTGCACCCGTAGCCGACAGTCTGAAAACCGAGCCGGTCCAGGTAAGGCTGCAAACCAGTCTTATCCAAGTAGTCCGTGACCACACGCGAGCCGGGAGCCAGGGAGGACTTTACCGACGGATTCACCATCAGGCCCTTCTCGACCGCCTTCTTCGCGAGCAGACCGGCCGCGAGCATCACCGAGGGGTTCGAAGTATTGGTGCAGCTCGTGATCGCCGCGATCAGCACGCTGCCGTGACCCAGCTTTTGGCCGGAGACTTCGGCCGAAACCGTGGCGAGATCGGTGGCG
>JBILUB010000225.1:0-4592 GCA_044371245.1 Opitutaceae bacterium | reverse complement strand
AGTCGGCGGACGAGGCGGGCGAGTTTTCCAGGCCGACGCGGCGGGCGGCCTCGGTATCGCGGTAGAGTTGGCGGAGGTGACCGTCCGCGCTCTGCATGACGCGGCGCAAGAACGTCCTTCTGTAACGATGGCAATTGCGCGCCGAAGCCCCGTCGCTCAAGGCAGCGACAACGCGCCCGGAATCCCGGCGTCGAACGTGACGAGCCTGGCGCCGTGATGCTTGGCGAGGGCGAGCAAATGCCCATCGGTGATCTCTGCGGGCTTCTTAACGTAGGCCGGTAACGTCGCGCCCCCCAGAGAGTCGCTCAAACGCGAGAACAAGGGCGACGAAATCAACCCGGCCAAGGTCACCTGAGCGGCGGCAAGATCAACGTCCAATCGCGCCTGGAGCGACACCCGAAGGAACCCGATCTCCGTGATGGAGCAGGTGCAAAACCGATCCACCGGGCCGCGCGCACCGAACCAACCCGTCGCTATCGCGTGGTGAGGATGCGCGGCATGGGCCAACGCGAGCAGCACGTTTACGTCCAGCAGGTGCTTCACGGCGAATCAGCGAGCGCCTTTTCGATCACGGACAAGGCGACGCGCTTTTTTCCCGGCGCGAGCGGACGCACGAGCAAGCCGCTCACCGGATCACGCACGAGACCGGGGAAGCGCGCATCCGTCATCTCCCTCTTCCGGTTCACCGGCGAGCGACGCTTGGCGGCAGGCTTCTTCGGCGTGTGGAGCTTGGACATGAAGAGAAGCAAAGCCGAGGCGGGGAAGGTGACAAGCCCCCGGGCGATCCATGCCGCAAACTCACCACACCGCGCTTCAACACCCCCACCGCAGCCCGATCGCGCTGCAGTCGCGAACAGGGGTGGGAAAGAAGCGTCGGATGGAAATCACGCTCCCGAAAACGCCTTGGGGTCCGGGTCGACCGCGTAAAAGCCCCGACCGCGACCGGGCGCACGCGGAATTTTTCGGCAGGCCAGACACTTTTGGCAAAGGCGCGCCTCTTTGTTGGCATGACCAGGATGCTCTCCCGCCCCGAAACCGCCGACGCGCCCGACTGGCCTTCCCTGGTCTCGCGGGCGCGCGACGGTGAGGAGCGGGCTTGGGAAGATGTGCTGGCGCGCGCGAGGCCCTGGACACCAACAAGGGACAGGTTGGTTTCGTCACTCCGCGCCACGCGGCCTCGCGGGCCTCGCCCTGCAATCCGTCCGCCCGGGCGCGGGCGGCGGCCGCGTCGCGCCCCGCCCAGCCGCTGCCAAGTTCTGCGAGCGAGGAGGGAGGCAGGTCGCGCGTGGCCGCGAAGCGCGCGGCGGCGGCGGGATCTTGCCCGGCGAAAAGGCGGAGCGTCTGCGCGAACATGCCGAGGTTGTCCGGATCCCTCATGAAGCCGGGCGCTTCCGCCATGAGCCGCGCGGCGGTCGCCGGATCCACAAAACTCATCTGCGTCGCGCAGTCGCGCAGGGCGTGGCTCCTTTCCCCGCCTTCGAGCGTTTCCAAGATGGCGGCGGCGGCGGCGAGCGAGGCTTCGCTCTTGTCGCGCCCCAGGGCCAAAAGCGTGGTGCGTCGGAACTCGGCGTTGGCGGGATCGAGCGCCCAGGCGGTGGCGGCGGCGGGATCTTGTTTGAAGAGCTTGGCGAATGCTCCATTAACGATTTGACCTGACTGCAGGGACAGGAGCGGGGCTATCCGCACGTAGGCCAAGGCGGCGGCGGGATCCGTTTCCTCAAGGCTCAGGGCCCGTAAATCGGGGAAATTGGGATGGGCCGAAAAGCGTTCGAGCAGGGCTTCACGGACGCCTGGCTGGCGGCGCCACTCGTTGGCGAGGCGCCAGAAAAGCGTCCAACGGGTGTCGTGCAGGGGCGTGTCGTCGAGCATCCAGCGCGCGGCGGCGAGGTAGTCCTCGCGTAGCCAGGCCTGGGCAAAGTCGGCGATGAAAAACAAGGCGTTGCCCTCGAGGTTGCGGCCGCCTCCGTCGGCGATCTCGGAGCGAACTTTCGCGTAGGCGCGGTCGAAGGCAGCACGGGAGAGGCGAAGGCCTTTCTCGTGCAGCAACGCAAAGGCCTCGTCGGGAGTGACGGCGTGGAGAACGGAGAGCGCCCACGTCTGGTAATCGCCCGCGGACTCGAAGGGAACATGGGGTCGGACGACGGCGGGCTCCGCGGTCGACATGTCAGGCGTGGGCTCGAGGCGCTCCGGTGCCGCGCGAGAAACTCCGGGCAGGGTGGCGGCGGGGATTTCTCGGCGTGCAAGGGAGCGGAGAGCGAAACCCGCCCCCCCGACGAGCAGAAGCAGGAGAAGAAGGATCGCGAGGGGACGAAGTTTCATGGCCAGCAAAAGGAAGGCAAAAAGTTGGGTAACGGTGGCGGCAGGTGCCGCGGTGGCCGAGGACCAGGCCGCGAGGCCGGCCAGGGTCGCAGTGGCGACGGAGGCGGGCGCGGCGCTGACGGCGTTGGCGCCGAGGGCGAGGCCGAGGGCGGTGGCGGTGGAGGTGACGCCGCGGGCCACGAGGGCGCGGCGGAGTTTTTCCAGGGCGCGGGTCGCGCGCATCTGCGCGGCGGCTTCGGTGGTGCCGAGGGCGGCGGCGATATCGGCGAAGGGTTTTTGCGCGAAGTAGCGCAGGAGAACGGTCTGGCGGTCGGTCTCCCCCAGCGTGTCTAGAGCGGCGTCGAGGACGGGGGCGAGTTGGGTCCAATCTGCGGTCGAATCGGCAGGGGCAAAGAGTGTTTCGGTTTCGAGGGCGGCCGATGTTTCGCGCACGCGGCGGCGCTGCTCTTCGCGATGCAGGTTGGCGGCGGCGAAGCGGGTGCTCTGGTGCAGCCAGGCGGGAAGCGCGGGATGCCGGGCCAGCGAGCCGGCTTTTCGCGCGAGATCGATGAAGACCTGCTGCGTCACGTCCTGCGCCTTTCGCTCATCCCCGCCGGTGCGGCGCAGGGCGGCGCTATGCACGAGATCGATATGCCGACGCACGAGGGCGGCGAACGCGGCTTGGTCGTGTTCGCGGGCGTAGGCGTGGAGCAGGGCGGCGTCATCCATGAGCAGGGGTTTATCCAGTAACAGCCGCCGGGGTCAAAATCCCACGGCCAAGGGCTAAAAAGTTCACCCGACCCCAACTAAAACCGCCCCTACCCACCCGCGAGGCCGCGAACGCCTTTCCTTCGGACGCGGACGCTGTAGCCAAAGTTATCGGCGATCAGGGGGTAAGGAACGTGCCCGCGATGAACGTCGATCACTCAAGGTCCCGAAATCAGCGTTGGTCTTTTTTCCGTGATCTCTGTGACCCCGGTGTTTTTGGTGGCTATGGTTTTGTTCAAGATGCGGCTAGGTCGAACCGCCAAGGAAATGCCCGCCTCCGGAGCTGACGCGAGCGTCTCGTTGGCGGGCGCGCAGGCGGCCCTGCGAAGCGCTTCCCAAACGTGGGCAGGAGCGCAGAGCCCCGGACATCCCCGCTCCGTCGCGCTCACGTCCAGGTAGCTTGTTCAGGGAGCACCGACCGCGAAGTTAAAGAGCAGCTTGTTCATCCGCGCTCGCTCCCAGAGGGCCGATTGCTCGGCGTTCAACTCCGCTTTTATGGTGCGCACGGTGTCTTGGTTGATCTGTTTCAGACGCTCGTCAGTCATGGCCCATTCCACCTTTTGGTCGTAAGCGGCTCGATACCCGGCCTCGACCGCACGGGTGAAGGTGTCCCTCTGCGCGGGAGTGAATTTGAAGATCTCCCCCAGATACGCGAGTTGCAGGGCGGTCATGCGTGCCGGGTCGCCCGATTTCATTTCGTCGATAAACAGCGGGTCCTCCAGAAGCAGGGAGGAATCCTGGGTGATCTGCGCGATCTCCGCCTGCATCGCGGCCTCCTCCGGACTGCCACGCTTGATGCGCATCTTTCCATAACGCTCCTGCATGTCCAAGAACCGCAGGGAAACCTCCGCCGTGTATTCGCCGAGTTCTTCGAGGTTACGAAACACGCGGCGCTTGTCGGCTTCCTTCTGCGCGGACGCATGTTTTTCCAACAAGGCCGTCTGCTCCGCCAGCAAAGCGTCCTTCGCGGCGAGTTCCTTTCGGAGCGCGGCGATTTCCGCGGACCACGCAGCCGTATCTTGGGCGGAGGATGTCGGCCGGGAGCTGTCGAAGTTAACCGATACAGGAGGCGACGAGGGCGCGGAGGAAGACGGGCCGAAAAAATGCCGGTTGGCTACAACGCCGCTCGCGGCTCCGATCGAAAACAGGACGGCGGCGCCAGCGCCGAGGGTAAGCTTGGTGGAGGTGGTCATAGTCGTGAAAAAGGCGGAGACGGAGGTGCCGGCGGCCGCGGTGTCGACGGTGGCGGCGGAAAGGGCGGCGAGGGTGGACGCGGCGACGCTGGCTGGCGCGGCGGTGACGGCGTTTGCCCCGAGGGCGAGGCCGAGGGCGGTGGCGGTGGAGGTGACGCCGCGGGCGGCGAGGGCGCGGCGGAGTTTTTCGAGGGCGCGGGTGGCGCGCATCTGCGCGGCGGCTTCGGTGGTGCCGAGGGCGGCGGCGATGTCGGCAAAGGGTTTTTGCGCGAAGTAGCGCAGGAGGACGGTCTCTCGGTCGCGCTCGCCCAGGGTTTGCAGGGCGAGGTCGAG
>JBILUB010000019.1:0-16111 GCA_044371245.1 Opitutaceae bacterium | reverse complement strand
GGCGTGCACGGCGCGGTAGCTCTCGATCGCGCGCGCCAGCTCCAACGGGTGGCCTCGGGGGATCACCAGGGCGTAGGTCCAGTCGTTGCGATGGTCGACCAGTCCGCCGCCCGTCGGTCGGCGCGCCAGCTCCGCCCCGTCGGCATCGGCCGGGAGGCGCTCGCGCACCCAGCCGATCTTCTGCGAGTAGCCAAAGCTGAAGGCCGGCCGGTGCCAGCCGTAGGCGCGCAGGCGCGCGTGTGCCGGGGCGGGGTGCCGTTTGAGGAGGAGAAAATCGGACGCCATGTTGCCGGCGGCGGAGTCCGAGCGGGTGGGCAGGATCTCGAGCATCGGGGAGGGCGCTGCTGGGGTGTGGGCGGCGGCTCGCGGCTGGCTCAGGCCTGCGCGAGGAACCAGGGGCGCACCGGCGCCGGCACGATGAGTTGCTCGAGCTGGGCGTCAAAGGTCTCGAGCGGAGTTTTGAGCGTCCCGGCGAGCGGCTTGCAGTCGAGCCGCAGATCGGCGGCTCGCCGGGCGGAGGCGGGATCCTCGGCGCGGGAGATCTCCTCGATCGGCGCGCTGGTGGCGGACAATTTGAAACGGCTGCGAATGCGGCGGGCCAGCTCCACTCGGGAGAGCGGCTCGGCGCCGGCCCAGTGGAAGACGCCGCGCAGATCGCTCCGCTCACACAGTTCGAGCATGGCCTCGGCGAGGTTGCCCGCGGTGCAGGGCTGGCGAATCTCGTCGCGATAGAGGCGGGGCCTGCGGCCCGCGGCCCAGTCCGCGAGCAGGCGCTCATGCAGGCTGCGTTGCCCGGAGGGGCTGTTGCCGGTGAGCAGCGGGGCGCGGAGCGTGACGGCAAAATCGGGCGCGGCCGCGTGCACTTGTTTTTCCGACTCGAGCTTCTGGCGGCCGTAGAGATTCAGGGGCCGAGGCAAGGCTCCCGGCGCGTAGGGTGCGGCGTCCCCGGCGAAGACTTGCTCGGTGGAGAGGTGCACCACCCGGGCGCTGAGGTGGTGGGCGAGGCGGGCCAGCGTGGCCGGCAGCTCGACGTTGAGCCGTTGTGATCCGGCGGGATCGGCGTCGCACGCCGCCGGCTCGGAAAAGGCGGCGCAGTTGACCAGGGCGTCGGGGAACAGCTCGAGCACGAGGCCGGTGAGGCCGGCGGGATCGGCGAGATCCACGCGCCGTTTCTCAGCCAGGCCTGGGATCGGAAAGGCGGCGCGCCCGACCAGGCCGACGACGTGGTGACCGCGGCGCGAGGCGGCTTCGGCAAAGGCGGCGCCGACCAGGCCGGAGGCGCCGGTGAGAAGGATCTTCATGGGGAGCGGGGCGGGTCAGATTGAGGGCGAGGGCTCGGACGCGGGCGGCGCCGGGGGCGCGGGGGGAGGCAGCAGCTCCGGTGCGATTTGCCAACGCACCCGCCAGCGCGAGTGACCGGATTTTTTATGGGTGCCGCCGCCGAGCTCAAGGGTGAGCAGGGCGCACTTTTTCAGGATAAAGAGATCGGGCCGCGCCTTCCCGCGCACGAGCAGGGAGGCGAGAGCGGAGAGGTGGGGTTCATGGCCGACCAGCAGGATGTCGCCTCGATCCTTCGGGTGCAGGTGCAGGCGCTCGGCGAGCACGCGCGGATCGTCTTCGGGGAGGAGATCCGGGATCTCGATGCGGATGGCGTCGGCCAGCAGGAGGCGCGAAACGAGGTCATCCGCGGTCTGGCGCGAGCGGGCCAGCGGGCTGTGCCAGACCTGCGCGGGGCGAAAGTGCCCGCTGGCGCCGAGGAAACGCGCGAGGCGGGCGACCTCGCCGCGCCCCCGCGTGCTGAGCGGCCGCACGGGATCCTCCTCCAGACTGACCGCATGGGCATGGCGCAAGAGGTGGAGCAACATGGGGATTCCGAGGAGGAGGAGGAGTGAGGCTCCGGATGCGCCCTAGGGGGCGAGGCGCTCCACCGTCCACTCGCCGCCCTTTGCCTCCCGGCGATAGCGCAAGCGATCGTGCAGGCGGCTGCGCCGGCCTTGCCAAAACTCGACGGTCTCTGGAGAGACGCGAAAGCCGCCCCAGTGCGGCGGGAGCGGGACTTCCTTGCCCGCATACTTGTGCTCCAGGGCCTTCAGGGCGTCCTCGAGCACGGTGCGGCCGGTGATGACCCCGCTTTGCTGCGAGACCCAGGCCCCGAGCTGGCTGGCACGCGGACGGGAATGAAAATAGGCCTCGCTCTCCTCGCGCGAGACGCGGGAGACGGAGCCTTCGACGACGACCTGTCGCTCCAGGGGCAGCCAGGCAAAAACCAAGGCGGCGCGGGGGATGTGCGAGAGCTCGCGCCCCTTGCGGCTGTCGTGGTTCGTGTAGAAAACGAAGCCCCGTCCATCCAGGCCCTTGAGCAGGACGGTGCGGGCCGAGGGCCGTCCGTCCGCCCCGGTGGTGGCGAGTGTCATGGCGTTTGGCTCCAGCAGCTTGGCGGCCTGGGCCTCCTGGAACCACTTTTCAAATTGGCGAAAGGGATCCTTGGCCAGATCGGCCTCGTTGAGGCCGGCGAGGCTGTAGTCTTTGCGAAGGTCGGCGAGGGACGACATGGGGCCGAGGAAGCGGGAGCGCCCGGGCTTGTCAAAGGCGCAGGCCCGGTGCGGTGCCGGACATTGACCCGGGCCGGCCGAAGGCGACGCTCGGCGCGCATGACGCCCGCCGCCTACATCGACGCCCATGGACCGGACCTGCTCGATCTGCTCCGACGTCTGGTGCGCATCCCGACGATCAATCCGCCCGGCGACCATTACGACGCGGTCACGCGTCTGCTGGCCGCCGAGCTGCGCGCGGCCGGCCTGGTGGTGCGGCGGCCGCGGGTGCCGACCGCCCTGCTGCGGCGGGCGTTGCCGCCCGAGCAGTGGGACCGGCCCCGGTGGAACGTGCTGGGGCGTCTCGCCGCACCGCGGGGCCCGGCCGCCGGCCGGCCCCGCACCCTGCATTTCAACGCCCACTACGACGTCGTGCCTGTATCCGGAGAGTGGAGACACGGGGACGCGTTTTCCGGCGCCTTCGAGGCCGGGTGGATCCACGGCCGCGGCACGGCCGACATGAAGGGCTCGATCGCCAGTCTGATCCTGGCCTTGCGGGCGCTGCGGGCCACCCGCGCCCTACCCGCGCTGAATGTCGAGGTGTCCTTTACTGCCGACGAGGAGACCGACTCCGCGCTCGGCGCCGGCTGGGTGGTGCGGCACGGTGGAGTGCGCCCGGACTACGCGCTGGTGCTCGAGGGTGGCGAGGGCCGCGTGATCGGCTGCGGGCATAACGGGGTGGTCTGGCTCGAGGTCACCGTGCACGGCCGCGCGGCCCACGGCAGCACCCCGGCCGCCGGGGTCAACGCCCTCGAGCACCTCGCCCGTCTGGTCCTCGCCCTCGAGGAGCACGGGCGTCAGCTGGCCAAGCGTGGCTTCACCGCGCCGGATGGCTCGGTGCGGCGTCCCACGCTGAATGTGGGCGGCGTTTTTTCCGCCGGCGAGGGCGGCAAGATCAACACTGTGCCGGCCCTGGCCCGCTTCAGCATCGACCGGCGCGTCATCCCGACGGAGAGCGTCGCGGAGGCGGAGCGCGAGCTGCGCGCGTTTCTCGCCGATGCGGCGCGCGCGATACCGAAGTGCCGGATCTCGGTGCGGAAGGTTTCGGAAAACCATCCCAGTCACGCCTCGCCCGAGCACCCCTTTGCCCGGGCCCTCGCGCGGCACGTGGCGCGGGAGCGGCGTTGTCGCCCGGTGTTTGGCTGTTCCACCGGATTCAACGATATGCAGTTTTTCACCCAGGTGTTGAAGGTGCCGACCCTGGGCTACGGGCCGGGCGGGCGGGCTTGCCATGCGGTGGACGAGCGCGCCGCGCTCAAGGAGTTGCTCGCCTCGGCGCGGATCTACGCCGGGCTGATCGTCGGGGGCGTCGACGCTTCCTAGCCTCGCTCGTCACCGCGGGAGCCCGGGCCGAGCCTGGCTGCTTGCGCCCGCGATGCCGGCCGTCCTCGCTGCTTCGCCCGCCCTTTCGCCCCCCATGAAGATCGACGCCACCCTCAGCCCCGCCGGGCTTCAGCCAAAGATCACCCGCCTCTTCGAGCTCGCCGGGGAAAAGATCGAGCTCGTCAACAAGTCCTGGGATCCGACCCGGGGTACGCCCGTCTTCACCGTAAAGGGCAAGTACACCACGCGCGGCTGGACCGAGTGGACCCAGGGCTTCCAGTTCGGCATGGCCCTCCTGCAGTACGACGCCACCGGCGAAGAACGCTTCCTGCGGCTCGGCCGCGAAAAGACCCTCCGGCACATGGCCACGCACGTCAGCCACGTCGGCGTGCACGACCATGGCTTTAACAACATCTCCACCTACGGAAACCTGCGCCGCCTCCTGCTCGAGGGCCGCGCCGCCGGCACGCGGGGCGAGGTCGACTACACCGAGATGGCGCTCAAGGTTTCGGGGGCGGTGCAGGCCGCGCGCTTCGTGCCGACCGCCGTCACCGCGCCCTGGTCGCCGGTCAAGGGCGCCGCCGGCGTCGCGCCCTCCGGCTACGTCTACTCCTTCAACGGCCCCCAGTCGCTCTTCGCCGACACCATCCGCTCGATGCGCTCGCTCGTCGTCGCGCACCAGCTCGGCCACGTGCTGATGGGCGAGGGCGACCGGCCGATCAACCTGCTCCACCGCGCCATCACCCACGCCGCCACGACCGCGCGCTTCAACGTCTTCTTCGGCCAGGGGCGCGACGCCTACGACGTGCGCGGCCGCGTGGCCCACGAGTCGATTTTTAATCGCAACGACGGCCAGTTCCGTTGCCCGTCCTCGCAGCAGGGTTTTTCGCCCTTCACCACCTGGACCCGCGGTGCGGCCTGGATCATCTGCGGCTTCGCCGAGCAGCTCGAGTTTCTCGACACGGTCGCCGACGCCGAGCTCGACGCCGTCGGCGGGCGCCGCGCCGTGACCGATCTCTTACTCGAGACCGCCCGCGCCAGCTCCGATCACTACATCGACGGCTACTCCGCGCTCGACGGCGTGCCCTACTGGGACACGGCCGCGCTTCACACGTATCAGCTCGGCGACTACACGAAGCGGCCGGCCGACATTTACAACGCCCACGAACCGGTCGACAGCTCGGCCGCCGCCATCGCCGCGCAGGGTTTTATCCGGCTCGGTCTCTGGCTCCGGGCCAAGGGCGAGAAAAAGGCGGGCGCGCGTTACGTCCAGGCGGGCCTGACCGTGGCCGACACGCTTTTCACCGACGCCTATCTCGGCGTGAACAAGAAGCACCAGGGCCTTCTGCTGCACAGCGTGTATCATCGCCCCAAGGGCTGGGACCACATCGCCAAGGGCCAGAAGGTGCCGAACGGCGAGGCCTGCCTCTGGGGCGACTACCACGCGATGGAGCTGGCGCTGCTCATCCAGCGCCTGGCGCAGGGAAAGCATCTGACCTTTTTCTGAGGGGGGTGCGGCGGCGCGTTTGGTGGCTGCGGTCCGCGCGGCGCTCGCCGGCCCTCGCGCTTCGGTCCCCGTGACGCGCGTCGATGGGCGGGTGCGCTTCCTGCGTGGTGAACGGATACGCGGGAGGCGACGAGGTATCGGTCGTAGCCGAGTGCGTGTCCGTACCGTGAGGCTTCCTCTGTCGATCAGGGGAGTTTTTGCAGGCCGTAGAGGCGAAAGAGACGTCTACGAGCCAACGGCGCATCCGCTGGGCGCTACTGGAGCTTGGCGCCACCATCGGGTGTTTGACAGGGCGCAGGAAAAATTAACCTGACCCTATTTTGTTCTTGGGATGCCAACGGCAACATCGTCGCCTGGATAGACCTCGCCAACGGCACCGTCGCCGGCCGCCGTGACTATGGAGCCTTCGGCGAAACCATCGCCGCCACCGGCGTCGCCCGTGATCTGCCCTTCGCCTTCAGCACCAAATACCGCGACAGCGAGACCGAGCTCTATTACTACGGCTTCAGATACTACAACCCTTCCACAGGACGCTGGCCAAGCAGGGATCCGATTGAGGAAGAGGGCGGAATTAACCTCTACGGGATGCTTGATAACGACTCGGTGGACTGGGTTGATTTGCTCGGGCTCAAGTCTGTGCAGGTAAAAGTTAAGGGCGAGCAAACCATCGACATCCCTCTCGCGGTTGGTAGCTTCCCTTACAAGTTCACCTATAACTACAATGTTCTGGTGGAGTGCCTAGGGTTGGACAATGCTAGAATTATCCACGCCGAGCCGGACCCGAGCTTCAAGGAGATCGACGAAAGTGTTACGATCCCATACAATACTAATTGGCTTCCAGTTCCGCAAAGGTATAAAAAATACAAGACGTTGACGCCTAGCGTCAATGGATCCGTGCAGGGCCGTCGTTATGTTAAGGTAAAACAACGTCATGTCACCTGCAAGGCGGGCAAAGGTACGGTCACCTTTGACATCATTGCAGGAGCGGTATTGAAAGTAGACGTGAAAGTCTCCATCTTCAAAATCACTCTATGGAAAGGCGAAGCACCGCGGGGAAACATTGTCGATTTTTCGGCGAGTGCTGAGTTTTCCTGCTGTAAATAATGATGAAACGAATCTCATTTTTTTTGGTCTGCACGCTTGTTTCGGTTTGCGCCTCCAGCGCCAAATCGGACCGTTATACGCCATTTGCGGCTTCTGGGTTTCCTGACGAAGCGCATAGGGGTGTGCTATGGTTTTCCGATGCTAGCGGAAAAATAATCAGAGCGGATTTGCATGGCTTCACTCTGCGAGAGGCCATTGAAACCGTCGCGTCTATGTCTCGTCTTAAGGTGTTGATTGATGAATGCCCTGACACCTTCATTTCTGTTAGCATCACAGACGATGAGCCTGTTGAGGCCCTGCGTCGATTGGTGAGGAAATACGACTTACTCATAACGGAGGCTCCAGACGGCAGTTATCGCATAGGCCGAGGTTCGATCCGGGGAGATGGCCGATCGGAAGCCGAGCGGAAGACGTCAGACGGGTAATGCCTAAGGGGTCAGGCCGCTGTTTGTTGATTTTAAAGGGGTCTTGCTGAGGTAGGGCAAAGAAGCGTGGATGGCCTTTCTAAAATGATCTCAGTTAAGCGGAGTTCGGTGAAAAACGACGGGCAAAGAAGCCTGGTAGGGTTATGATACGCCTTTGTACTTGGAATAGGTCGGAAACGATGCGAAGGACGATTATGCGAGTGGCAGCATCAACGTCTCGTCCCCGAGAAGCCATCAGCGATCAGAATCAACAAACAACGGCCTGACCCCCTTGGATTTGCCAGCGTGAGCCAGTTTGTGCGCAGATGGCTTCAAACGCAGGCGGGTGGACGTGCCACCGATACGCTTTTGTCAAGAGTCAAGGTATGACGTCTTTGGTTCGTTGTTCGGCTCGGGCGCAGCCTGCTGCGCCTTCCTATACAGCCAGCAAGCCCACCCCCCGGAAAAAGCGGCAGCCGGCACGTGCGCGCACCAGGGCGCGAGCTCGACGATAGCGAGAAGACCCGCCAACGACTCCGAAACCTCCCGCATCAGCACCGGAGCGACCGCCCCCAGCCGCAAAAGCCGCCCTCGGCGCGCCGCGTCTCTTTTCCCGTAACCTTCACGCGGGCTTAACGCGGAGTTAACGCGGGTTCCGGTAGGCTCTCCGACCATGACACCACCGCGCGGCACCGACGCCGACGGAGTGTCGGTCTTCCACCAATCAAAACATGAAAACCATCGTCTCCGCCGGCTCGGCCGGTGCTTCCCGCCCTGCCCTCGCCGTCTGTCTGCGTCGCGCGTATGTCGCGGCGCTCGTCTCGCTCCTGGCGTCCGTCGGCGCCTCCTCCGTCCGAGCCCAGTCTTGGACGGATGGTCTCTATCTCGAGGTCTTCGGCGGCCTGCACGGTCTCGCCGACGGCGACATCACCCAATCCGGCGTGACCGGCGAGGGTTCTTATGGCGGAGGACAACTGTTTGGCGCGGCCGTGGGCAAAAAACTCTCGGCCAACTGGTCGGCGGAAGCGGAGTTTTTCTATCGCTCGAACGATCTCGATTCGGTCAGCGCCGGCGGCTTGGCCGGTTCCACCGAGGGCGACTTCGCCTCGACCAATCTCCTGTTCAACGCCGTTTACACCTTCACGCAGGAGGACGGCTCCGGGCTTTGGGGCAAGTTCACGCCCTTCGTCGGCGCGGGCCTCGGCTTTCTCCAGGAGGCCGACGTCGATGCCAAGGTCGGCGGCGTGGAGCAGGAGTATGACGACAACTGGATCTTCGCCGCGCAGGTCTTCGCCGGCGTCTCCTACGAGATGAACGCGACCTGGTCGGTCTTCGTGGAGACGCGCTACCACTACGCCGGCGAGATCGAGCTGGAATCCAGCACGGGCACCCCGCCGGTGAAGGCGGATTACAACGGCTTGTCGGGCCTCCTGGGCGTGCGTTATGCATTCTGAGAAACTAGGATGATCGCTCCCGCCCTCCATCGCTCCGCCCGCACTACCAGCCACCGGTCGTGGCCGGCCGCACGTATCCGCCGATGAAGTCCGTCCCCGCCGAACCTGTCTTGCTGGTAGAGGATGATCTGGATCTGGCGGGCAACATTCAGGACTACCTCGAGCACCTGGGTTGGCGCGTGGACTACGCGCCCGACGGAGCGCTTGCGCTTCATCGCCTGCTGGCGGGGCGGCACGCGGCGGCGATCCTCGATCTGCGCCTGCCCGGCCTCGGCGGGCTCGAGCTTTGCCGACGTCTGCGCGCGGGCGACGGCGCCGGTTCGCGCCTGCCGGTGCTCATGCTCACGGCGGCCGACACGCTCTCAGACCGGCTCGCGGGTTTCGAGGCGGGCGCCGACGATTATCTGATAAAGCCCTTCGCGCTGCCGGAGCTGCTGGCGCGTCTGCAAGCGCTCGTGCGGCGGGCCCAGCCCCATCTCGCGGCCGCGACGGCGGTGCACCGTTTCTCCGACCTCGAGTTGGATCCGGCGCTCCGCACGGTGCGCCGCGCGGGCGAGCTGCTGCCGCTCACGAACATGGGTTTCGCGCTGCTGGAGATTTTGCTCAAACGCGCGCCCGCCGTGGTGCCGCGCGGCGAGATCGAGCATCACCTCTGGGGCGACGAGCCGCCGGGCAGCGACGCGCTGCGCACCCACCTCGCGGCCTTGCGGGCGGCGGTGGATCGGCCGCCCTGGCCGCCCTTGCTGCACACCCATCGGGGCATCGGCTACCAACTCCTCGCTCCCGCCGTCGGGGCCGCCAGCCGCTGATCCGCCGATGCCCGCCCTGCCTGATCGCCCGCCGCCCCGCCTGGCCTTGCGCATCCGTCTGCTGCTGGTGGGGCTGGCGACCGCCATCACGGCGGCCTCCACCGTGGGCGGGTGGGTCTTGCTGATCGAGGTCGAGGATCTGGTGCAGGACACCTATCTCGGCGCGCTGCTGCGCCAGGTCGCGTTGGCCGACGCGGCTAGCCCCCTGCCGCCGGGCGTGGTGCGCCTCACCGACGCCGCGTGGCTGACGCGACACCACGATTTGCACGCCGTGCCCACGGCCCGCGGACTGCACGAAATCTTCGCCGATGACGAAGGCCGCCGCGCGGTCATTCCGCGCGGCCCGCTGGATCATGTGAAGCTCTGGCTGATCGAACCGCGCGAGCGCGAATACCGGCTCTGGGTCGAGCCGGCGGAAGAAGGACGCGCGGCCGTGTGGGTGCTGGCGGATCTCCAGAATCGGGAGTTTTCGGAAACCAACCTGAGCGGCGTGCAGGTGTGGCTGGGCGTGCTGTCGGCGGGCATCCTCCTGGCCTCCTTGCTGGCCAGCGCGGTCATCACCCGTTGGGCCCTGCGTCCGATGCTGGCGCTGGCCGAGCGGGTGCGCGCGCGCGAAGCGGAGCGCGAGGCGGGACGCCATGACGAGGTCGCGCTGGCGTCCGGTTTGCCCGACGACGAGATCGGCTACCTCGCGCGGATGCTCGACGCGTATCATGAACGGTTGCGCGAGACCCTCACGCGGGAGCGGCGCTTCATCGCCGATTGCAGTCACGAACTGCGCACGCCGGTCACCACGCTCAAGGGCGCGACCATGTTGTTGCGCGAGCTGCCGCCGGAGGCCGAGGCGCGGGAGCGGCTGCTCGCGCGCCTCGAGCGCTCGGTGCGCCGCATGGAGCGGCTCATCCAGACATTTCTAATGCTGGCCCGCGAAAAACGCCTGCCGGAGCCGACCGGCGAGGTGGACCTGGCCGAGGTCGTCCGCGAGGTGGTTGACGAGTGGCGCGCGCTGCACTCGGGGCACGCGCTGGCGGTCGAGGTGACCGCGCCCGAACCGGTCAGGGTGCGTTGCCATCGGGAGGGCGTGGCGGTGCTGGCGCACAACCTGATCGGCAACGCCTTCGCCCACCTGGCCGGCGGCCGGCTCGAGATCACGGTCGCGCGCGCTGCGTCGGGGGTGGCGATCCTGCGCTTCGAGGACGACGGGCCGGGCCTTCCCGAATTCGCCCCAAGGTCGGCGGTCGCGGAAAAAGGCGGCCCCGGCTACGGGCTCGGGTTGTCGCTGGTGGATCGGCTTTGCGCCGCGCAGGGCTGGAATATCGCCAAGCGCCCGCGAGTCGGAGGCGGCACCTGGATCGAGGTGACAGTGCGCGACTCCGCCGCCTGAGAAAAACTCCGGCGCGGGCGGTGCGTCGGGAGTTTTTTTCGCGCCGAAGTCACGTGCGGTTTACGGCGGCTAGACGGTCGGACGTGCGAGCTGGGCGCTGAGGAAAAACCGCTCTTATTCCAGCGCCCCCTGTAAAATAGATTTTTCCAACGCAAAGTCGCGAAGACACAAAGGGCTCCAAGACCTATAAATAATTTTAAACTTAGCCGATCTCTGCGCCTCTGCGTCTTTGCGTTGAAGTCTGAAATTCACGGGCGATCGGTATTACGCTCCACCAGCTTCAGCGCTGAGGCACGCGGCGCAGCTTGGTGATGTCGTGGCCGGTCTCGGCCAGCCGGGCGACGAGTTCGTCGTAACGGGCCTCGGGCAGCGTCTTGGTGCGCGCCATGATCCAGGCATAGTCGCGGTCGGGCACGCCGATGATCGTCGTCTCGTAGTCTTCGTCCAAATACACGATGAGGTAGGCGGCCTTGAAGGGCCACACGAAGCGCATGCGCCACTCTGCGTTGGTCTCGCGGTTGTGGACAAAGCCGCGCGGGTTGTAGGTCTTTAACGGGCCATCGAAGGCACCCTTGTTGAAGGTGTAGGTGGTCGGGATGGTGCCGTCCTCGGCGAGACGGTAGGTTTCCACGCCGTTGTAAGCATGCTTTTCGATGAAGGTCGGGATGTGGGCGATGACATACCAGTCACCCATGAAGCGTTCGAGATTCACGGGGCGATCAATGGCGCGCAGGGGCTCGCGGCGAGCGGGAGCCTCGGC
Source organism: Opitutaceae bacterium (assembly GCA_044371245.1). GTDB lineage: Bacteria > Verrucomicrobiota > Verrucomicrobiia > Opitutales > Opitutaceae > IMCC26134_A. The sequence continues at coordinate 4,775 of JBILUB010000019.1, read as the reverse complement.
GAAGGCGGGTCCGGTGGTGGCGGTCTGGCAGCCGGCGAAAAGAAAGGCTAAAAGCGCGACGAGCGCAGCATGGGGGGCGGGCGAGGCGGTGGTGTTCATGGTGTTTGCAGGTCGGGCAGGCGGCGCGGAGGCCAAGGGATGAAGGCGCTGGTGGTTCGCTGGTAGCGCACGTAGGCGGCCCCTTTGCTGCGGACGGTTTGTTGTTCGGTGAGGGGGATGCCGGTGACGCGCAGCAACAGATACAGAATCGCGGCGGGCGCAATCAGCCCGAGCCAGCCCGACGGCGCGGCCAGGGCGAAGAGCCCGTAGCTCGCCCAGATGAGCCATTCGAAGAAATAGTTGGGATGGCGGCTGTAGCGCCAGAGGCCGCGCGTGCAGACGCGTCCGCGCGAGGCGGGATCGCGCTTGAACGCGGCGAGTTGCGCGTCGGCCAAAGCTTCGCCGACCACGGCCACGCACCACAGCGCGAGGGCGCCCCACTCCAGCGTCGCGAGACCGGGGCGCGGATTGGCGGCGACGAGCAGGAAGGGCAGGCCAAGCACCACGACGGACGCGGCCTGTTGTTGGAAAAAAATCGCCATACGTCGCTCGACCTGGCCGGCCCAACGTTGGCGCATCGCGCCGTAGCGTGGGTCTTCCGCCGGGTGGTGCTTCGCCAGGCGTCGCAGCAGGTGCGTGCCGAGACGCAGGCTCCACACCCCGACCAGCAGCGCGAGCAGGCCGCGCCGCGGTGCCCAGCCTGCGGCCGTGAGTGCGTAAAATCCGGCGAGCAAACCGAACGCGTAAGACCAGACGACGTCCACGAAGCCATAGTTGTCGAGCCGACGGCAGACGCGGAAAGCCACGGCGAAGAGCGCCGCCAGCGAGGCCAACGCGAGAAGGGTTTGCAGATAGAAAGGCATGGGAAAAGTTTAGTCGTGCGGGGAAGCGGAAGGGGTGGAAGAGGCTGCGGCGTCAGCCACCGACCGACGGGCGGCGACGCGGCGCAAAAGGGGACGAAGCAGAAAGTAAAGTGCCGCCAGCAGGAGCGGCGCGGTGAGCGCCCACGCGGTAAAGGCATGCACGCCGGCCCAGCCGAAGCGTTGCAGGAACTCGCCGAACGACAGATCCGCGAAGGCCCGCACCATCTCCACGATGCTAAAGCGCTCCGTCTCGGGCGCGCGCCAGAGCACCTCGCCGATGCGCACATAGACCAGAATCATGATCACGTGCACGGGCCCCAGCAGTTGGTTCAGGGTTTGCAGCACGGGCTGGTTCATCCGCAACCACAGGCCGACGCCGAGATTCAACGCGGCGGTCGCGCCGAGAAACGGAAACATCGAACAGACGACGCCGACCGCCAAGGTGGCGGCGAGCTTGTCGGGCGTGACGCCCTGAGTGAGCAGCGCCAGCAAAGGATCGAGAAGACGACGGCGCCAAAACGAGGCTCTCGGGGCGGAGAGGGTGGCGGGGTTGATCGGCGTAAGGATGGGCTCGCGCATGTTCATGACGACGACGGGAAGAGCAGGTTTTTCGCGCCGAGAAGATAGACCGCCACCCCGACCACGACAAACGCGACGGGCCAGCGCAGGCCGCCGTCACGCCGGGTGGCGAATACCAGTGCGAGATCCGCGTCGGCGGAGATGCGAAACAACTCGCGCAAGAGGTAGGCGGCCATGGCGAAGTTGCCCCAGAGCAGGATCGCCACGCCCCACAGCACCCGCGTGGCGAGGCGAGTCTCCTTCCAGGCGACCCACACGAAAAAGGTCAGAAACGCGAAGTAGGCATCGAGCAGCGTGACCTGAAACCAAGGGTTGCGGTAAACCTCGGGCGGAATGTCGAAGAGGGCCTGCGCAAGGCTGGCGCGCACGGTGCCCCAGCTCATGGCGAGCAGGATCAGGACGAAGAGGGCGCGAAGAAAAAGGATCATGGTCGGGACGGGTGGCGGGTGACGGGCGGGGGTGTCAGCGTCCGAGCAGACTATCGCGCAAGGCCGGACTGATGGGATCTTCGCCGAGCCAGATGCGAAAATAGGCGGCGGCGAAATCGTGTCCGGGGATGGTGACGAGCGCGGCACCGTTGAGCCGCAAGGTCGTGCCGAGGTCGGGCACGTAGGTGAGCGTATAACTGTCGCCCGGTTTTACGTCACGGTAAGTGCGGTTGATTAGCGCGAGGCGTTCGCGAAGCGTGGCCACGGTCGCGTCATCGACGTTGCGGGCGAGGAGAGTGTCGCCGCCCTTCACGATCTCGGCGGCGGTGAAACCGCGATGGTAGCCGAGGTGCAGGCGGGTCGGGATATCGGCAAAGATGCGCGCGGGCGACTCTCCCGCGCCGAGGTGGAGGGCTGCGTCGTAAACCTTGAGCACGGACCTCCAACGGAAGGTCTTGGCCCCAATCTGCTCGAAACGCGCTCCGTCCTCCTCGAGCGAGGCGGGAGGCGGAACCGGACGGGCGGCGTGCAAAGAAGACGCCACCAGCAGCGCACCGAGAACTGCGAAGAAGACGGAAAAACGGCGGACGATAAAATGCGGCATGGGAGCGACGGTGGTTTGAGCGTTTTTAGAAAGGGGAGTCTGCCCGCCAATTTAGCAGCCCGTCCGTTAAGCGGACGTTAAGCCGCCGTCAGTTTGGTGTGATTAACACATCACGCCGCAGCGACGCGCCTCCTCCGCCACCCCTTCCCCCGAAAGCCGAGCCGAAGACGTCATACCTTGACTATTGACAAACTTTGTCTTCGGGGCTGAGGTGGGTGTGTATGACACGGCCTCCGCGACTCGAATATCCTGGTGCGAGATACCATGTCATCAATCGCGGCAACTACCGCCGGGATCTGTTTTCCAACGAGGGAGCGGCCGAGGCTTTTGAGCGCACCTTGGGCGAGGCGGCGGAGCGCTTTGGCTGGCGCGTCGCCGCCTATGTGGTCATGCGCAATCACTTCCATCTGGCGGTGGAAACTCCCGAACCCAATCTCAGCCTCGGCATGAAGTGGCTACAGGGCACCTGGGCCCGCCGCTTTAACCGATTTCGCGGCTTGGAGGGGCGGCCTTTCCAAGGGCGCTTCAAGTCCTTGGTGGTCGAGGACGCCGCGGGTTATCGCCGAGTCTGCGATTACATTCACCTGAATCCCGCGCGGGCCAAGGTCGTGGAGGTTGCCGAGGTCGCGACCTATCGCCGCAGCAGTCTGCGGCACTACGCCGAGGACAAGGCCCCGGCCTGGCTCGATCCTAGCGTCTTGCTGACCTCCTATGGTCTTTCCCCGACCAAGGTCGGTTGGCGCGCCTATTGCACCCAACTCGCCGTTCTGATGGGCGACAAGCAAGCCAGGGCAGCGCTCTGCTCGAAGCAGCTCAGCCGCGGTTGGTGTATCGGGAGCAAAGAGTTCAAGAAAGCCATGCAGGACTCCCTGCGCGAGCAGTTGGCCCAGTGGCGGGAGCGACGCTTCGTCGGCTTGGAGCCCGAAGCACTCAAGGAAGAGCGGGAGCGGAGCTGGGACGAGGCCTTGGCGGACCTGGCGCGGGCGGCGAAGATCGACCTGCGCGCCCTCGGTTCGAGAAAGTCCGCGTCCGACAAAGTGCTGCTCGCGGCGGCGATGAAGCGTTCCACCTCGGTGAGCAACGGCTGGCTCGCCGTGCGCCTCGGCATGGGCAAGCCCGCCAGCGTGAGCCAGTTTGTGCGCAGATGGCTTCAAACGCAGGCGGGTGGACGTGCCACCGATACGCTTTTGTCAAGAGTCAAGGTATGACGTCTTTGGTTCGTTTTTCTTTGGTTCGTTTTAGATTTCGGCCACGCGCACGGGACGGCTAGTGGCCGAGGAGGCAAAGCAGGCGTCGAGCACGCGCTGGATCTCGCTGCCGCGGGCGAAGTCGGGCTGGGCCGCGGCGGCGCACGCACCGCCGCGGATGGCGGCGATGAAGCGTTGGTGGTTGTTGGGCGTGGGGTCGGCTCTGTGGTCTTGCCAGGTGGCGGTGGCGACATCTTGGCCGAGGCAGGCGCGGTAGTGGTCGGAGCCGAGGTCGGAATCGAAGGAGAAGGCTCCTTCGGTGCCGTGCAGCTTAAGGGCGAGGCGGTTGGCGTGGCCGGTGGCCCAGCGGGTGGTGTGGATGACGCCGAGGGCGCCGTTGGCGAACTCGACTTGGAGCAGTGCGCTGTCGTTGGCATCAAGCGGATACTCGCCGACGCGGTTCTTGGGCGCTTTCGGGAAGGCTTTGAGCTGGGCGAAGAGTTTTTTGATCGGGAGGCCGGCGGCGAAGGTGGCGAAGTCGACGATGTGCACGCCGACGTCGCCGAGCACGCCTTTGGAGCCGTGTTTGGTCGAGAGGCGCCAGAGCCAGGCCGGGGTGCTGGACCACTCGCCCCAGATCGGGGAGCTGAGCCAGGTCTGAAGGTAGCTGGCCTCGACGTGGCGGAGTTCGCCGATCTCGCCGGCCCGGACGCGGACGGCGATGGCTTGGAGGGCGGACCAGTCGCGGTAGGAGAAGTTGACCATCGCGATGGTGCCGGCTTTCCGGGCCGCGGAGACCATGCGTGTGGTCTCGGGGTAATCGAGGCCGAGGGGCTTTTCGCAGAGGATGTGTTTGCCGGCCTTTAGCGCTTGGATGGAGAGCGGGGCGTGAAAGGCGTCGGGCGTGACGTTCGAGATCGCGTCTACCGGGCACTCGCGGAGCAGGGTGGCGAAGTCGGTGTAAACGCCGGAGGCGGGGATGTCGTGTTTGACGGCGTAGGCTTCGGCTCGGGCGCGGTCGATATCGCAAGCGGCGACGAGCTCGACGCCGGGGATCTGGTGATAGAGCTCGGCG
>JBILUB010000224.1:0-4607 GCA_044371245.1 Opitutaceae bacterium | reverse complement strand
GTTACATAATCTGTACCCCACTTGTCCTCAAACACACTTACGAGGTGTTTTTCTAAAAGTCCGTCTCCGAAGGAATCCCCCAAAACGCCCATTTCGGCCCATTTTTTGGGTTCACGTATAGGTGCTCCGTATAGGTGTTCGCCGGCCGCCCCCTTGAGGTGAGCGGGGGGGGGGCCGCGACGAGCGCCATGGGAAGGCGGGGGCCGCGCCGGTATCCGGAACCCGGTGGCGCTGCCGCTGAAGTTGTCCAAGCAAGGCACGGTTCGCGGAGCTTACTCCGACAAGCGTCTCACCTGCTCCTTGATTCCGGAGAAGACGGCGGTGGCCACCGGACCGGGAAACTCGGAGGGGAGGGAGCCCTGCACCTGCTCGACCACGCTCGGCGTAAGTTGGATGATCTCGTCGATCCACGCTCCACTGTCAGCGATTCCACACGCTTGCCCCAGGTTGTCCCAATGCCGTCGTCGGATCTCCGCGATTTTCCAGTGCGCGTTCTTGCTGCGCACCGCCATCGCCAGCTTGGCCTTGGGCCAGGGAATCTGATTCGTCCCCTTCCCAAGGATGGGCCACGCGGACAGCACGTCGTAGAAGGGAGTAAGGCGGTAGGTCCCGCCGCGTTCGTGAAAAAGGGAGAAGTTCTTCGCGTGCCCGTCGGTGGCCGCCAGAATCCAGAACAGGAGCTGGGCGCGAAGGAAATTACGCCGGTCCTCCCTCGCATTCGAACCACCAGCCAGGACACGAAGCACATCGGCCATGCCCGGCCCGCCGTCCGACTCGTATTTTAGCGAGGGCGCGCAGCCCAAGGCCTGGCAAAAATCTTCCTGCGGGAGGCGGGCGATCCAGCCCGAGGCGGGCGCGCGATCAAAGCGCTCAACCACCAAGACACGGTGCTCCTCGAAACGCGCCATCTCGCAGTGTGCGACCGGTAGTCCGTAAGCCTTGAGAATACGGTGGCAGAGCCACTCGTTCTCCACCGAATCGCGCATGTCGGCGGCCATCCCTCCGACCAAACCAAGGGGCAACTTGAGTATATGCGTGGTGGGAGTGGCGCCGAGCGGCAGGCACCAGCCTCCCTTGTGATAGAGCAGGGCCGTCTTCTCCTGGGCCCCGGCGATCGAGAAACGGAATTCGTCCGCCTCCATCGCGGTCAATCCGCCACCCGCCGAAAGCGTGGAACGGATCGCCCGGGCGACACCCGCCGCATCCAATCGTTTTGACTGAATCTTCTTCACGTCGAGGTGCGTCTGGCCGACGGGGAGGAGCTGAACCGCGCCGACGCAATCGCGTCCGATGGCGCTCAGCAGATCAAAGGCGCTGCCGCTGTCGGCCGAGAACCTCGTCTCGATGCGTCGTCGGATCTGCTGGTTGTCGGGCAGCAGATTCTCAAAGTAGTTCGCAACGACGGGCCCCCGAAGCGGTTCGTTTCCGAGCGTGAAAGGCAGGGAAAGGGAAAGCACGCGGCGTGATTCGCTGCCGAGCCAAGCCTCGTCGTAGTGAAATGTCTGCGGGCGACCAGGCGGGGCCGACCACAGGCCGACGCGCTCTCCATTCATCCAGACCACCAAGGAATGCGAATCGGTGCCCATGGCTACCAAAGGTCGCCGGGCTTGGCCGCGCCTTTGCCTTTGGACTTCGACACCGCGAGCGGCGCCGCTTTGTCCACGACCACGAGATCGGCTCCGAGTAGCCCCAGTAATCGGGCCACCTGGTCAAACGAAGCCTTGGCCGGCGCGCCCTCGATGCGCGCGATGCGTTTCTGGCTCACGCCCATCAGCGTGCCTACCTGCGCTTGGGTGAGACCACGATGGCGCCGGAGCGCGGGGAGAACGGCACGGAGCTGGGAGGGAGTGGCCACCGACTGATTCATGGACACACAAAACTCCCTTTAAGTAGTTAAGTCAACAAACTCCCTTAAGAGAGTAGGTCTGCCCCGGACTCCGCGTGCACCCTCTCCGCGGTCTCGATCCGGTTTGCCGGGAAATCAGCGTGTGAAAAGGGGCAATCGGGGAAAGGGGCGCCCGCGGAGGAGTTCGCTCCACGTGGAGGCCGGCGACGGCGGCAGGTAGGCGTGGCGCTTGGCCGAGACAAAACAGTCCCGGCCCCGAGCCGGCCCCCGCCGATCCCTACGTGAGGACGGCGGGGCGGCACTGTTAACGTATCGCCGGCCGCTTGAGGCACCGGCGCTTTTAAACGGCTTGGGGTTCCGCTCAAAGGGCCAGCAGTAGCGAGGGGGCCTAAGCCCGTCGTTGTCCCACCCCCGGTGTTAGGGTCCGCGCGTCCTCGCAGACTCCCTTCAAGCCGATCCCTGCCATGTCCCGCCTGCCTGCCTGCGTGCCCTCCACCCTGCGCACCGTCCTGCCCACGCTCCTCTCCCGGGGCGCGTGTTTGATTTTTCCGGGCCTAAAAATGCCCGTGCCCATCCCCCTCAACGAGTGCGTGCTCCGCGACGAGCATCGCCTCCTCTGGGCCACCGCCCACAGCCCCTTTGGACCCACGCGCCCCTTCGTCGGGCTGCTCGCGTGTGAGGCCTGGCGCCCACTCGATGCCACAGCAGCCGCCTCCTCCGCCGTCGAGGGCTGCGTGCTGCTCGCCCCAAACGGCGAAGAGGTAGCGCGCATCGTCCCGCTCACGCGGCTCGATCTTCCGCCCGAGCGCGCCCGCCGCCTTCGCGAAGACCAGGCCAAGCACGAGCAACGCGCCGCCCGTGAGCCCGCCTACGCCCGGCGCTGGGCGCAGCGCTTCCGCGAGGCCAGCGCCGCGGCGGATGCGCCGTAGGGGCTTGGCAAGCGACCCAGTTGCAAGCCATTTTCCTCAATCCCGACACTTCTCGCATGCCTGCCAAGCGCCGCAAAGCCGTCCCGGTCCCCTCATCTCCCGTCTCACGTCCGAGCGGAAACCGCCCCGCGGCCGTGCGCATGAAGCGCATTTTCGACCTGCTCAAAAAAGGCCGCTTCCCCAACTGCCAGCAGATCGCCAAGGCCCTCGAATCTTCCGCCAAGACGATTCAGCGCGACCTCAACTGCATGCGCGACCAGCTCGGTTTGCCGATCGACTACGATCCGCAGGAGCACGGCTTCTACTTTACCGAGGAGGTCCACGAATTCCCCACCGTGCAGGTCACGCAGGGCGAGCTGCTCGCTCTCATGGTCGCGCACAAGGCCATCGAGCAATACCGCGGCACGCCCTACCACGCGCAGCTCGAGACCGCCTTCGCCAAACTACTCGCCCCGCTCGGCGACATGGCCGGCTACGCGCCCAGCCGGGAAATCATCTCGTTCAAGCTCACCGCTCCGGCCGCACACGAGCTGGAGGTCTTTGATCGGCTGACCCACGCGATCGCCGACCAACTCGAGGTCGGCTTCGACTACCGCAAACCCGGCGAAACCGCCCCCGCCCTTCGCCGCGTGCATCCGCTGCACCTGACCCACGGCGAGGGCCGCTGGTATCTGATCGGCCACGACCTCGACCGCGAGGGCATGCGCACCTTCGCCCTCGGCCGCATCGCCGACATGAATCTTTCCACCCGCTGGTTTGAGCGTCCGAAGGGGTTTTCGGTGGAGCGCTATTTCGCCCAGGCGATTTCGGTGATGAACGGGGTCGGCGACCACCGCGTGCGCATCCGCTTCGATGCCCTCGCGGCAGACCACGTCCGCGACCGCTTCTGGCACGAATCGCAGGAATTCGTGGAGCTGCCCGGCCGCGAGCTGGAGCTGCACCTGCGCGTCTCGGATCTGTTGGAGGTCGAACGCATCGTCCTGCAGTGGGGCGGCCACGCCGAGGCCCTGGAGCCGGCCGAGCTGCGCAAACGCGTGGCGGCGGCCGCACGCGACCTGCAACGGACCCACGCCTGAGATCGGAGGGCGCCGGCAAAACTCGGCTCAGCCTGTCCATGCCCGGTGGCCCATTCCCGATTCATCACCGGCTACTCGCGCAGGATGAGCACCCAGCCTTCGGCGACGATCTGGATAAGGCTGAAAAAGAGCGCCCCGAGCAGCAGGAGGGCCCACGGCGCCAGAAATCCCCCGAGCATTTCTAGCCAGCCCATCCAGTCCACCCGTGAGCGAAGGGGCGGATCGGGAACCCGATAAACGTCCGCGATGGGGCGAACCACGCCGTCCGCCCAGCGGACAAGAAGCGTCGGCCGCTCATCACGCAGCCAATTGATCAGTCTCCTGGGCAGGTCCCCGAAACGGAGATCTTCACAGGGCAAAGCTCGCGTTTGCAGGCGGACCTCGCGCACGACCGGGTGCGCCATGAGCCACACCAGATCGCGATGATGGGCCGCGCTCGGCCGGGTGTTGCCCGGTCCCTTCATTTCGACCAAGCGCCCTTGGGCGTCCAAGACTCCGGTGAGAAGCGGCCACCAGCACCAGACACCATGCCGGCGTTCGCGCCGCCGCAGCGAAACCAGACGATCCCCCGCCTTCGGCGCCGCACCGTTGCCGCAGTGGTGCATCCGCGAGGCCTCGACCGGACAACTTTCCGCCGGATCGAGAAACCAGCCGATCTCCCCGCCACTTCGCACCGAGTGCAGGAGACGGCGCGGCGCGAATTGATGACGCCAGACTGCCTCGGCCTGCTCATCGAGCCGCTCCAACTGCTCCACG
>JBILUB010000023.1:0-15230 GCA_044371245.1 Opitutaceae bacterium | reverse complement strand
AGCCGACCGACGAGTTTCTCGCCCGGGAGGGCCGGGTCATGGAGATGCTGAGCGAGCATCAGTGCCAGGGGTGGCTCGAGGGCTATCTGCTGACCGGGCGGCACGGCTTGTTCAACAGCTACGAGGCTTTCATCCACATCGTGGACTCGATGTTTAATCAGCATGCGAAGTGGCTGCGGGTATCGGCCGGCCTGCCGTGGCGCCGCCCGGTGGCCTCGCTCAACTACCTGCTCGCCTCCCACGTCTGGCAGCAGATGCACAACGGGCTGACCCACCAGGATCCGGGATTCCTCGATCTGGTGGTGAACAAAAAGTCGTCGGTGGTGCGCGTCTATCTGCCACCCGATGCGAATTGCCTGCTTTCCGTCGGCGATCACTGCCTGCGCAGCCGGCACTACGTCAACGTCGTGATCGCCGGCAAATACCTCGCGCCGCAATGGTTGTCGATGGACGAGGCCGTGGCGCACTGCACGGCGGGCATCGGCATCTGGCACTGGGCGAGCAGCGACGCCGGCTCCACACCCGACCTCGTGATGGCCTGCTGCGGCGACGTGCCGACTTTGGAGACCCTCGCGGCGGTCTCGATCCTGCGCGAGCATTTGCCAAACTTGAAGGTGCGCGTGGTCAACGTCGTGGACTTGATGAAGCTGCAGCCGAAGAGCGAGCATCCCCACGGACTGGACGACGATGCCTTCGATGCGCTCTTCACCGCGGACCGGCCGGTCATCTTCGCCTTTCACGCCTACCCCTGGTTGATCCATCGTCTGACTTACCGCCGGACCAACCACGCGAACATCCATGTGCGCGGCTACAAGGAGGAGGGCACGATCACCACGCCCTTCGACATGAAGGTCCTGAACCAGCTCGATCGTTTCCACCTCGTGATCGACGTGATCGACCGCCTGCCGCTGACCGGCCGGGAAGGCCGCGTCTTGAAGGACCGGCTGTCCGCGACGCTGCTCGAGCACCGCCGCTACATCGAGGCGAACGGCGAGGACCTGCCCGAGGTGCTGAACTGGCGCTGGACCGCGAACGAGCCGACCTCGCCCCGCCCCTCACGCGCCGCGCACCCCGTTTCCTCCGAACCCGTCCCGGTCACCACCTGATCACCACACCGATGCCCATTCACACTCGAAACAGTCTCCCGGAAAAAAACCGATTGGAGATGGCCGCTCTCCTGCAGGCCCGTCTGGCCGACACCATCGACCTCATGCTCCAGGCCAAGCAGGCCCATTGGAACGTCAAGGGACTGCACTTTTTCTCGTTGCACGGCGTTTTCGACAAGGTCCACGCCGATGCCGCGGGCTATATGGACCTGATCGCCGAACGCATCGTGCAGCTGGGCGCGGTGGCGCAGGGCACGGTGCGCGCGGCGGCGAAGGCCACGGGACTGCCGGAGCACCCGCTCGACATCACCAGCGGCCACAAACACGTCGCCGATCTGGCGCACTCCCTGGCCTTTTACGGGGAGATGATCCGCGAGGCGGTCGCGCTCGCGAACAGACTCGAGGACCCGGGGACGGCGGATCTCCTGACGGAGGTTTCGCGCGGAGCGGATCTCCAGCTCTGGTTTGTGGAGGCCCACGAGCAGTCGGAGCAGTGAGGCCGTCGGCTCTCCGAAGCCCTCGCCCCGTCTGACACCCCCGTTTCGTCCCGATGAAAACCCAGCTCCTCATCGACACGGCGCGGGCGCTGGTCGCGGACGACAAAGGCATCCTCGCGATGGATGAAAGTGTCTCCACCTGCGACAAGCGGTTCGCGTTGCTCGGCATCCCGCAGGAGGCCGAGACGAGGAGCGCGTATCGGGAGCTGTTGATCACGAGTGCGGGGCTTTCCGAGGCGATCAGCGGGGCGATCCTCTTTGATGAGACCCTGCACCAGGCGCGCGCCGACGGCGTCTCCCTGGTCCGCCTGCTCGCGGATGCGGGCATCCTGCTCGGCATCAAGGTCGACACCGGATCACGGGATCTGGCCGGCCATCCGGGCGAGAAAATCACCGAGGGCCTGGACGGCCTGCGCGAGCGTTTGCGGGACTACGTCTCGCGAGGAGCGCGTTTCGCCAAGTGGCGGGCGGTGTTTTCCGTTGGCGAGACGCTCCCCAGTCCGAGCGGGCTGGAAGCGCAGGCCCAGGCGCTGGCGCGTTATGCGGCGCTTTGCCAGGAGGCCGGCCTGGTCCCCATCGTCGAGCCGGAGATCCTGATGGAGGGGACCCATTCGCTGGAGCGCGGCGGCGAGGTCTCCGAGGCGACCCTGCGGGCGGTGTTTGTGCAGTTGAGCCGCCAGCGAGTGATGCTGGAGGGGATGCTGCTAAAGCCCAACATGGTGCTGCCGGGCGTGGGCTGTCCCGCGACGGTCACGGCGGAGCAGGTGGCCGAGGCGACGCTGCGCGTTCTGGGCCGCAGCGTCCCGGCCGCGGTGCCGGGTATCGTGTTTCTCTCCGGTGGCCAAAGCGCACGGGAGGCCTCCGAGCGGCTGCACGCGATCAATCGGTGCGCCGGAGGAAGGGCGCCATGGGCCCTGTCGTTTTCCTTCGGCCGGGCCCTGCAGCAGCCGGCGCTGGAAATCTGGCGCGGTGAGGAAAGCGCGGTGGGCGCGGCCCAGCGCGCTCTCCTTCATCGGGCCCGTTGTAACCGTGCCGCCCGCAGGGGACACTACGACCGGGCGGTGGAGGCCGGGCAGCCGTGAGCCGCCGCCTCGGCGTGGAGCTCGCTCCGGATCCGGGCTCCGCCGCACCCGCCTCCGGTCCAGGATCTTCCCTGAGACTGCATCTGATCCGGCATGGCGAAACGAGCTGGTCGCTCACCGGACAGCATACCGGCCGGACCGATCTCCCCCTGACTCCGCAAGGCGAGGCGGAGGTGGAGGCGCTGGGGGTGCGGCTGCGGAGCGTCGCGTTTCTACGGGTATTCACCAGTCCACTACGTCGTGCCCGTCAAACCTGCGCCGTGGTCGGGCTCTCCCCGCCGGCCGAGGTCGAGGCCGACCTCGCGGAGTGGGACTACGGCGACTACGAGGGGCGGACGGGCGCCGAGATCCATCGCGAGCGGCCGGAGTGGTCGATTTTTGCCGACGGCGCGCCCGGGGGGGAATCGGTCGGGCAAATCACCGCGCGGGCCGACCGCCTCATCGCCCGGTTGGTCCGTCTGCAGGGCGATGTCGCGCTCTTCACCCATGGGCATTTCGGGCGCGTGCTCGCCGCCCGCTGGATCGGTCTGCCGACGGCTCAGGCGCGGGCCTTTCTGCTCGGCACCGCCACCCATGGCATTTTGTGTTTCGAGCACCAAAATCCCGCGGCCCCCGCGATCGAGCGGTGGAACGCGGAGGCATCGCCCACGTGCGTGCCCTCTTCCGGGGCGGAGCGCCAGGCCGCCGTGGCCGCCCAGCTGCGACGCGCCGTCGAACGCTGGGAAAACGAGGGCGGCGAGATCCCGGCGCCGTCTCCGTCGGACCTCGTCCCCGTCGTGACGTCGTGCGCACGGCGGCGCCGGGTGGCGAAGGAGCTCTTCGCCTTCGACCTGGACGGCACCCTGGCGGAGAGCAAGGCGCCGATCGATGGGGAGATGGCCGCTCTTCTCCACGCTCTGCTGCTCCGGGTGAAGGTGGCGATCATCTCCGGCGGAGATTGGCCGCAGTTTCAAACCCAGGTGCTTGCCTGTCTGCCCGAGGACGCCCGGGTGGATAATCTCGTGCTTCTGCCGACCTGTGGCACGAAGTGCTATCGCTATGAGTCCGGCTGGGTGCGGAGCTATGCGGAGAGCCTGGGCGCGGAGGACAAGGCGAGCGTAATCGCGGCCCTGATTCGCGTGGGCGAGCCGAGCGCGGAGGGCGAGCGCACCTGGGGCGCGCGGATACAGGATCGCGGCACACAGATCACGTTTTCGGCGCTCGGGGAGCACGCGCCCCTTGCGGTCAAGGCCGCGTGGGATCCGAGCTATGCCAAGCGCGAGGGGATGAAGCAGGCGCTGGCGGCGCTGATCCCCGGATTCTCCATTCATCTGGGCGGGACGACCTCGATCGATGTGACGGCGCCCGGTATCGACAAGGCCCACGGCATCCGGAGGCTCGCGGAGCTCCTCCATCTCGACTTTGGAGCGATGGTTTTCGCGGGTGACGCGGTGTTTCCCGGGGGCAACGATTTTCCGGTCAAGGCGGCGGGCGTGGATTGCATTCGCGTAGCCGGTCCGGAGGAGACCAAGCGGGTCATCGAAACGTTTCTGGCCTGCGCGGGGCCGCATAGCCCCGACCGAACGGCTCCGGCAAATTTCCCCCGATGAAAAAAGTCCCCCCGTCCTCCGCGCCGCTCCACGAATCGCCCCCGGGCCTTGCGGCCCTGATGGAGTTGGCGATGAACCTGCACTGGACCTGGAATCATGCGAGCGACGGGCTGTGGCGTCGCCTAGACCCGGCACGGTGGGAGCTCACCCGCCATCCGGGCGAGGTCCTGCGCGGGGTCGCCCAGGATCGGCTGGCGGAAGCATTGGCCGACCCCGAGTTTTGCGGCGAACTCGAGCGCGTGCTCGCCGCGACCCGGGCCGCCGAGGCGGCGCCGGCCTGGTTTCAAAACCATCACTCCGGGTCTCCGCTGACCTGTGTCGCGTATTTCTGCCTCGAATACATGCTTTCGGAGGCCCTGCCCGTTTATTCGGGTGGTCTGGGCAACGTGGCCGGAGACCAGTTGAAGGCCGCGAGCGATCTCGGGCTGCCGGTGGTGGGGGTGGGTCTGCTCTATCAGCACGGTTACTTTCGGCAGGTGATCGACGAGGGCGGAGCGCAGCAGGCGCGTTATCCCTACAACGACCCGTCCGGCATGCCTATCTCGCCGGTGAGGCGGGCGGATGGGGACTTGCTGAGGATGGAGATGGTTTTTCCCGGCGGCTCGATCTGGGTGCGGAGCTGGCGCGTGCGGGTGGGCCGCGTGACCCTCTATCTGCTCGATACGAACGATCCGGCGAATTCGCCGGCCCAGCGGGGTATCACCAGCGAGCTTTATGGCGGCGGGCCGGACCTGCGGCTGAAGCAGGAGATGCTTCTGGGCATTGGAGGCTGGCGCCTGCTCGGCGCGCTTGGTCTTCGGCCCGAGGTTTGCCACCTCAACGAAGGTCACGCGGCCTTGGTCGTTTTGGAGCGCGCCCATTCCTTTATGCAGGAGCACGGTCGGTCCTTCGCGGTCGCGCTGGCGGCGACGCGGGTCGGCAACATTTTCACCACGCATACGGCCATGGCGGCCGGCTTCGATTTGTTTTCGCCGGCATTGATCGAGGAGCACCTCGGGCGCTACGCGCGGGAGGCACTCGGCATCACGGTGTCGGAGCTTTTGGCCTTGGGCCGTTGCGAGTCGGCGGCTGCGGGTGAGCCTTTCAACATGGCCTATCTGGCGCTGCATGGTTGCGGCGCGAGCAACGGTGTCAGCCGACTGCATGGCCGGGTGAGCCGTCATCTCTTCTCGTCCCTGTTTCCGCGCTGGCCGGAGGAGGAAGTGCCGATCGCCCATGTGACCAACGGGGTCCATATGCCGACCTGGGACTCGGTGGCCGCCGATCGGCTCTGGACCCGGGCGTGTGGCAAAGACCGGTGGTTGGGCGAGGCGGAGCACCTTTGCGAGGAGATCAGGCGGGTGGCGGATGCGGACTTGCTGGCCATGCGCGATGCCGGCCGCGTGGCCTTGGTCGAACATGCGAGGCAACGGGTCGCGCGGCAGATGGCGGACGCGGGGTCCGACGCGGCCGCGATCGAGGAGGTGCGGCGGAGTCTTCGTCCCGATGTGCTCACGCTGGGATTTGCCCGCCGCTTCGCCACCTACAAGCGGCCCAACCTGCTGCTTCACGATCCGGCCCGCCTGCTGCGTCTGCTCTCCGACCCCGCACGGCCGGTGCAGCTGATCCTCGCGGGCAAGGCGCATCCCGCCGACCGGGCCGGCCAGGAGCTGATCCGGGGCTGGACCCGGTTTATCCGCGAGTGCGGGGTGCACCCGCCGGTGGTTTTCCTCGCCGACTATGACATGCGACTGGCCGAGCATCTGGTGCAGGGGGTCGACGTCTGGCTAAACACGCCCCGCCGCCCTTGGGAGGCCTGTGGCACGAGCGGCATGAAGGTGCTGGTCAATGGCGGCCTCAATCTCTCGGAGCTCGATGGTTGGTGGGCCGAGGCCTACGAGCCGGATCTCGGCTGGGCGCTCGGCGATGGAGCGGAGCACGGGGACAGCCCGGAGTGGGACGCGGCCGAGGCGGCCACCCTCTACGAGCGCCTGGAGCGGGAGGTCATCCCGGAGTTTTACGCCCGGGCGGGGCCCGGCCGGCCTTCGGTATGGTTGGGGCGGATACGCGAGAGCATGGCTTTGCTCACCCCCCGTTTCAGCGCCGGCCAGGCGGTCCGCGATTACACGGAGCGGCACTACCTGTCGGCGGCGGCGGCGTTTCGCGCGCGTGCGGCGGACCGTGGCGCTGTCGCCCTCCGTCTGGTGGCGGAGGACAGGCGGTGGCGCGCGGGGAGAGGGGAGATCCGGATCCTCTCGGTGACGGTGACGAGCGGCGCCGCGGGGCATGTGTTTGCCGCGGAGCTCTGGCTGGGCGAGGTGGAGCCGACCAGCGTGCACGTGGAGGTCTATGCGGATGCGCGGGGCGGGGGCGAGGCGGTGCGGCAATTGATGGCGCCGGTGTCGCCGTCGGGCGGGGCGTGGGCGGGGAGATTCCGGGGATATCTCGGCACCGTCTCCTCCGCCCGGCCGGCGGCGGACTACACGGTGCGGATCTCGCGCCGGGCGGCGGGTCTCGCGGTGCCGCTGGAGGACCCGTGGATACTGTGGCATGAGGGGCCGGTGAGTGCCGGAGAACCCTCTGCGGCTCCGTACGCGCGGTTTATGGCCGAGATGGTGGGTGGCGGCTAGAACCGGGGGGCCAGGGCGCCGAGGAGCAGTGCGAGGACGAGGAGGGCGGCGACGATCCACCAGAGGGGGTGGAGTTGGCCGCGGGGCCGTTTTGCGCCGAGGGGTTTGGTCCTTTCGCGGCCGCGGGGTGAGGGCTCGCTTTCTTCAAAAGCGGATTCGGGGAGATCGATGCCGTCGTAGAGCGCGGCCTCTTCGTCCCACCCGCTGCGTTCGTCCGCACCGCAGTGGGGGCAGGCACGTGCGCGTGGGGGCACTTTACCGCCGCAGACCGGGCATTCCGAGGGTGTCGGCATGGGTGTGGGCGGTTGGCCGGTCGGCTGGCTCGGTGGCTTTGCGATCGCCGGGATTTACCGCGAGAGGAGGCAAAATCTCAGGGTTCAAGGCTCAGCTCGTAGCGCTGGGGGGCAGTGCCTTCGAGGCGGTCGAGGTCCGCGAGGGCGGAGCGGAGATTGACGCGTGCTTGGAGCTCGGCGACTCGCGCTTGGTCGAGGTCGTCCTGGGTTTCCTGGACGCGGCGGAAGGTGGAGAGGCCGTTGTCGTAGCGGGCTTTTTCGACTTCGAACTCGCGCTCCCGGAGCTGCACGGTGAGGGAGGAGAGGCGGAGGTTTTCCACCCCGGTCTCGAGGGCGCGCACGGCGCTGCGAACCGACACGACGATGTCCTGCTCGACCTGGGCGAGCCGGATCTCTTCCCGGTCACGGCCGGCGCGGGCTTGGACGATGCGGGCGCGTTCTTGGCGAAAGCCCCAGGGGAAACTGAGGGAGAGGCCGACTTGCCAGTCGTAGCCTTCGCCGTCCCACAAGCCAGAGCCGGCCTCGCGCAGGGTGGGATCGGTGCTCGAGTAGCCGGCGCCCGCCTGCAGGTCGAGCTGGGGGAGGCGGTTGTTTCGGGCGGTGCGGAGGTCGATCTCCTGCTGGCGGATCGCGGCGAGCGCGGAGTAGTATTCGGGGGAGTTGGCGCGTGCGCGTTGGAGGCTGTTGGCAAGGTCCACCGTGGGTTTATCGGCGGGGGCAAGCGCGACGGGGCCCACGGGGTGTTCGAAGTTCTCGTGGCCTAGCAAGCGCAACAGATCGTCTTCGCGGTCGCGTGCGGTCTGGCGGGCGAGGAGGAGATCGCGGGCGGCGGTGGCGACTCCGACCTCGGCCTGGAGCACTTCGAGATCGGTCGCGACGCCGGTGTCGCGCCGGGCTTGGTTTTCCTCGAGGAGCCGTTTCCGGACGTCGAGGGAGAAGGCGCGGAGTCCGACTTGTTCGCGGGCGAGGGCGAGGTTGGCGTAGGCGATTTCCACGTCGCGGACCACGGTGAAGACTCGGGCGGTGAAGTCGGCGCGGGCTCTCTCGCTGCCGAAGCGGGCGCGTTCGAGTGCGGCGTTGTTGATCGAGGTGCCCGCTCCGCGCAGGAGCGGCTGGCGGACGATGAGGGCGATGTCCGAGTCGAAGGCGGGGTCGAGGGTGCCGAAGGTGTCGGGATTTCGGTCGATGCGATTGAGTCGCGAGCTGCCGGTGAGGGTGGTGCCGAGAGGGGTGCGCTGGGTGAGGCTGACACGAGCGTCGTCGAGGTCGGAGCGGGTGTTGTTGCCAATGATGCGACCGTTCGCGTCAACCGTCGCGCGGGTGCTTTGGGTTTGGCCGGTGCTGGCGGAGATGGAGAGGGTGGGGTCGTAGTCGGCCCGGGCCACCTGTTGTTCCGCGCGGGCGATGTCGGTCGTGGAACGCTGGATCTTGACGTCGAAGTTTGCGTTCAGGGCGCGCGCGATGGCGTCGCGAAGAGTCAGGGGCTCGGCGTAGGGAGTGGCGGGGGGGGGCTCTTCCAGGATGTCGGCCACCGGAGAACGCGGACGCTCAAGGGAGGGTAGTTCGCTAAGGCCGCTGGCGGGCGGAAGGGGTGCGGGGCTTTCGACTCCGGGAGAAGCGGGTGGGGTCGAGGGAGTCTGGGCGTGGGTCGGCGAACCCGAAGCCGCCAGCAGGGCGAGCGTGAGGAGCGGTGGGCGCCCCCGGCGGGGGGCGGGGGCGGTCATTGGCGTTCGTACTCGCCGGCGGCTGTTTTTTTAAAGACGGAAAAGCCAAGCGATTTGGCGTCGGAAACCGAGAGGGGTTTGAGCAGTTTGGGGGTGTTGATCGTTTCGACCGCGGCGCGCTGGACGGCCTGGCCGCAGGTGGGGCAGGCGTTCAGGTCCGGTTCGCTCGGGTTTTGTCGGTGTTCGAAGCCGTTTCCGCAGAGGCGGCAGGGAGGAGTAACAGGGGTGTAGCGGTGGATCGGCATGACCTGGCGGAGAAGGAGGGAATCGACGGTTTTTCGGGGGGGAGTGTCGGACCCCGGGCTGTTGTTGTCGAACGTGGATCGAGGTGTTCGGTCGATGGTAGGGGAGGGTGGTTTGAGCGCAAAAAAAGGCCCCGGCCTGAGGCCGGGACCTTTTTGGGGGAAGGGGAGGCAGATAGAGGTCTCAGTCGGCGGTGGGCGCCGGCGCGGATTTCGCGAGCTCGGCCTCGACGAGGGCGGCGAGCACGCTTTGGGCGTTTCGCTGGGCGAGGATGGGGGCGAACTGTTCCTTGATCTCGCGTGCGTCGGGGGAGGCGGGATCGAAGGCCGGGGTGTCCTTGGCGATCGCGTGGACGATGAGGGCGGAGTCCGCGCGGCTCGGGATGAGGTCACTGACGCCACCGGCATCGAGGTTGCCGAGGGCTTGGAGGGCGGAGAAATCGAAGTCGGTCGCGGGTGGTTGGCCGAGGGTGAATGGAGCGGGTTTTTTGATCTCCGCCTTCAGGCCGGCGGCGGCCGCGGCGCCGTTGACCGCTTCTTCAAAGGGCTTGCCGGCGACCACGGCCGCGGCGATCGCGCTGCGCAGACCGCGTCCCGATTCGTTGAAGAGGCGGCGTTTCTCGGCGGCTTGGTAATCGACCAGCACCCGATCCTTGACCTCGGAGAGGAGCGGCACGCGGGGCGCGATCGCCTCGCGGAAAACGAGGATCGCGGCACCGTCGGGGATCGACACGGGGTTCGAGTAGGGGCGCTCCGGGGCGAGGCGAAGGGCCTCTTGGCCGATCGCCAGCGCGTCGGCCGCCCCGGCGAGAGCCGGGGGCAGGGTGTCGTTGCCGATGGCGCCGATCTCTTCGAGCGCGAGGTTCTGGGCGGCCAGAAACTCGGGGAGACGAGCGGGCTCGATGCGTTGCTCGGCCATCTTCACCAGCAGATCGTCGGCGGCCATGAGGGCGGCTCTCTCCGACTGTTCTTTGCGTAGGTCGGCTTCCACCAGGCCGCGGACAGCGGCAAAGGTTTGGTCGGCGTTGGTGTCTTGGCCGGTGGCGGGGTCGATTTTGATTTCCGGAGCGTTGGTGCCGGCAGGAGCGGGGTAGCGGGCGGGATTCGCGTCGAAGGCGGCGCGCACGCGCTCGTCGGTCACGGTGACCTGATCGGCGAAGCGGGACGCGGGGAAGCGGATGGCGGCCACCGAAACGCGGGGGCCCACTTCGTAACGGCGAGCGTTGGTTTCGAACCAAGTCTGGAGGGCGGCTTCCGAGACGTCGATGTTGGGAGAGAAAGCAGCGCCGTCGATGGTGGCGATCGCCAGGGTCCAGCGGGTGTTGCGTCGGGCTAGTTCATCGCTGAGGTCCGCGGCGGTGACGTAGCCGGGGCCGGCGATCAGTTTTTCGTAGGCCCGGACGCGCACGTCGTCGAGGATCACGCGCCCGACGTCGGCCTGGGAAAGTCGCGGGTTGGTGTCGAGAGAGTCGATGAAGCTGGCATAGGCCTGCGGGTCGAAGCGGCCGTTTTGTCCGGAGAAGCGGCCGAGACCGCGGATGTAGTCGAGGACCTCGGGTGAGGACTCGTCGGGCGTCGGCAGGCCGAGCAAGGTGGCGTGGTGAAGGGCGGCGTGGCGCTGGAGAGCGTACTCCTCGACTTGGCCGGGGCCGGGCTCCTGCTCAAAGGGCGCACGGCGAAGGAACAGGCTGAGCTGGGCGTCCTCGATCAGCGCGCGTCCGTCCTCCAGTTTTGAAAGATTGATCCCGAAGAACGGGCGGTCAGGCGCAGGCCGGACGCCGGTTTGGCCCAGGCCGGTGGAGGCGTTGGTGATGAAAACGAAAGAGACGATGACGACGGCCAGAAGCACGAGGAAGAGCCATTTGAAGTGCTGCTGGAAGCTGCGTTGGATCCAAGAAATCATGGGGGGAAGGGGGCAAAGCTGGCTCATGAATCCGTGCGCAGGCAACCGCGAATCGCGTGGGCTGGAGTGTGGCATCACTCGAGGTTGGGAGCGGTAGAGGGGGCGGGGCGATGGGTCGCCGGCGGGGTCGTGGTCGAGGGGGTAAGGGAAGGGCTATCTGCTAGCGCGGAGCATCCTTTTGGCCCTCAGCCCGCCGCACGGTCTCTATCAGGACCTTCCTCCTGCGCTCGCGCTGCTCGGGCGTTATGGCCTCTAGATCGCGGATCTGGTAGCCGAGCTGTTTCTTCAGGCCGCTCTGTGGCAGGCTTTCGCAACCATTCGGCAGTGGTGCAGTCACTCCAATCCTTGAGCGCGCCCCTCCTTAACGCTACCAGCTAACGCCTAGTAACAGGCCTCCTTCGTTTATGAAGTTTTCTTCCGCCGATTCTGACAAACCAACCACCCCAGTCGAATCGGCCGTATCGCCGTCCCTTACCCTGAGCTTTGACTCCGCGATCAACTACGCTTTCCAGCAGAACGCGATTCCGGTCGTCAAGGAGCTGCGGTTTCAGAATGATGTCGTGTCGCGCAAGGATCTCGTCATTCGCGTGGCCACCGAGCCGGCCTTCGCGGCGCCGGCGGAGATACGTATCCAGGCCATCGAACCCCAGGGCGAGTTTCGCGTCTCGCCGCTCGACCTAAAGCTCAGCCACGATTTTCTCGCCGGGCTCAACGAAAAGGTCGTCGGCTGGCTCAAGGTCGAGGTGGTCGCGGGTGATACGGTCCTTTGTTCGCGCACCGAATCCGTCTCGCTACTCGCCCGCAACGAGTGGTGTGGTCTCGTCGCCCTGCCGGAGATTTTGGCCGCCTTCATCCTGCCCAACGATCCGGCGCTCATGCCGATCCTTGGCCGCGCCTCCGACCTGCTTCGCGAGTCCACCGGGCGCGGCGCGCTCAACGGGTATCAGGACAAGAGCCGGAAGCGTGCATGGGAACAAATCGCCGCCCTCTACAAGGCCGTCGCCGAACTCGGCATCCGCTACATCAATCCACCGACGAGTTTCGAGAGCACCGGCCAAAGAATCTCATTCCCCTCGCAGATCGTCGCCGAGCGTTTCGGCAGCTGTCTCGACCTCACCCTGCTATTCGCCGCCTGCTGCGAACGCATCGGGCTGCATTCGCTTGTGCTCATGCACGAGGGCCACGCCTACGCGGGTTGCTGGCTGGAGGAACGCACCTTCTCCGATGCCGCCGATGACGGCTCCGACGCGCTTCAACAAATGCGCAAACACGAAACCGAGTCGCTCATCACCGTATTCGAAACCACCCTCGTCGCCGGCGAATCGCCCGGCCTGCTCGGAGACGCCGAACGCTCCGCGCGCGCGCATCTGGAGACGGAAAAACCGTTTCGTCTCGCGCTGGATGTTCACCAAGCCCGCCTGGGACGGATCGTGCCGCTGCCAGTCCCCGGACAACGGGTCGCCGAGTCTGCGGGTGGTCCGGTTGTGGTCGATACCGTCGAGGGCATCGGCAACCGTGTCTTCATCGATCCGCTCGATCCGGCGGCCAACACCGCGGCGGCCAAGCCCGCCACGCGGATCGACCAATGGAAGAGCCGGCTGCTCGACCTCAGCCTGCGCAACCGGCTCCTGAATTTTAAGGAAACCAAGTCTACCATCCGCATCCTCTCCGCCGCGCCCGAGCACGTGGAGGACGAGTTGGCGGCCGAGAGCGAACTCGCCCTCCGCCCCAAGCCGAAGTTCATGAGCGAGGAGGACCCGCGGCACGGCGCGACCATGTCCCGCCAACAACGCGCCGACGCGCTCGCCGTCCACCTCGCCGACGAATTGAAGCACGGTCGGCTGCACAGGCGCAGCAGCAACTCGTGGAGAACCTGCTCGACGAGGAGCGGCGCAAATATCCGGACATTGAGGCGCACTTCGGCGACGAACCGCCGGTGGAAGGCGAGCCGGTGTTCGTGAAGAATTTGGAGAACGTGCAGGGGGATGAGCGCGACGTAATCTTGTTCTCGATC
Organism: Opitutaceae bacterium; assembly: GCA_044371245.1. GTDB lineage: Bacteria > Verrucomicrobiota > Verrucomicrobiia > Opitutales > Opitutaceae > IMCC26134_A. Next base: position 2,171 of record JBILUB010000023.1, on the reverse strand, counting down.
TGTTATGGTCCGGATGAATCTGGAAAAGTCGCGATGAACTTCGGCCCGCTCAACCGTGACGGAGGCGAACGCCGTCTCAACGTGGCCATAACCCGAGCTAAACATGAAGTCCTGGTTTTCAGCGGACTGCGGGCCGACCAGATCGATCTGACCCGCACGCGCGCCCGCGGTGTGCGCGACCTGAAATACTTTCTCGATTACGCAGACCGTGGCCCGAAGGCATTGATTGCCGCGACCACTGCTCACGGCATGGAGCAGGCCGATTCGGAACTCGAGAAGATGGTAGCCGATCGCATCCGCAAAGCCGGATACGATGTGCATCATCAGGTCGGGTGTTCCGCCTACCGCGTCGACCTGGCGGTGGTCGATCCTGCAGCGCCTGGTCGTTACCTCCTCGGCATTGAATGCGACGGCGCGACCTACCACCGCGCGGCCACGGCCCGAGACCGTGACAAGCTTCGTCAGATGATCCTTGCGGGCCTCGGGTGGCGACTCCACCGCATCTGGTCCACCGAGTGGTGGCATGATGCGGGCAAGGAAATGGACAAGCTGCTGGAAGTGCTCGGCACTTTACACGGCAAATCGTCGGGGTGATCTGCGGTTTCAAATGTGCGTATTCGTTAGCAAGATAACGGCGCTGGTCCCTTCGTGCCTCTCGCCCGGGGGAACCTCTTCACGGATCTCCTTCAACCCTTTCGGGAAGGCGTGTCTTGGCGGTCGTTAAGACCTTCGTGTCCAGGGAGCGATCCTTGCGGCGCCCGCTAACGTTGGTTTCGGGGGTAATAGACACCCGCTTCGTCGTCCTTCACGAGGTTCTGAGCCTCGGAGGAGAGGATCTCCATGCTTGAAGGCGAGGCCCTAGGGATAGGCGTGGGGAGCTTTCACCCTCTCGGCACATCGGTAAATCGTGTTTGGTGCCCGGGCACGGACTCGAACCGTGATGCTGTTAGGCACAGGCTTCTGAGGCAGTTACGTAAGTTGTTAACGGTGTGAGCTCGTCTGATCTTACGAGGTGTTTTCTTTTTGGGCGTTTCTCCGGAATCGCTTCGTTTCGCCCCCTTTCGGCCCAAAAAACAGGCTCAGGGTTAGGTGTTCGGGTTAGGTGTGGTTTCAGCAGGTATCCGCGCGAAAATCCGGACTGCACCAGCTCAGGACTGCGGCCGTTCACGCTTCAGCAAAAGCGATTCCTGCTCAAGCCCCGCACCGTATCGGCGGATGGCTGCCAGAACGCGACGTGAGGCTTCACATGGCAGCTCGGCGTCGACCAAGAACGATAGGGTCTCTTGGTTCCGTGGTCTTGTGCGGATTAGTTCGGTGTCGGCGAGTTCGGCAAAAAGCTGGTCCAGATTTTCGGGAACGTAGAGGCGCAGCCGGGCTCCCAGTCGTCTCCTGAGTCGCTGGTATTCCGCTAGGCCGACCGGGTCGTAATCGGGTAGGTGCACGAATTCGGTGGTCCTTTCGCTGAAGGCCAAGCGGTCGATGATCCTTTCCGAAAGACGTCCGTTTCCGAAGATGGCAAGGTTCGCGGCAGGGTGAATTTGTTCGAAGCGAAGAAAGCACTCCAAGTTTTCGACGATGAGCACGGTGCTCCCCTCAAAGGACAGTTTGCTGCCGTCGTTGATGAGCGTGGATGCGAGGCCGTGGGCTTGGCACAAGTCGGCTACCGGCAAATTTCTCCCGTCGACGGTAACCTTGATCGCCTGCTCAAGCTGGGGATTGGTGCGCAGATGGAGGATGCTCTGACCCACTCCGGCCCTGCCCGCCTTTGAACTGCGCCGCGCTGCGATGGCTTCCGCTCGTGTCGCACCGCTCTCCGTCGGTGACCAACCACCAAGCACCGGGAAGCGCCGCTCCAGCCACTGCCGGTAGAGATCTTGGCGCACGACTTCCAGGACGGACCCTCGGCCAGAATACGACTCCGCGATCACCTTCGATTCGCAGAGTGGCAGGAGGAGGCGGAGCGCAGTCGCCGAAAACTTTCCCTTCGGCACCTTTTCGCCGTGGAGCAGCGATCGAAGCGCGGGAGGAATTTCCGCGTTCTTTTCGTGCATTGTGCCGTCAGGCTGTTGCATGGGGCGTCTCAGTGGTTTCCGGCTGGTGCGGTTCTGGCTCGTCAGGGAGTTTGACGAGGTCTTTGCGGTGGGCGGCCGTGACGATGAGGCGACCTTTAG
>JBILUB010000292.1:0-3771 GCA_044371245.1 Opitutaceae bacterium | reverse complement strand
TGCTTCTTGGAGGTCCGTCGCGGCACCACGGCTGGGATGGAGCGCGCTTGGCCGGGATGATCGCGCAGGTGCTGTCCACGCGGCCGGATCTCGCCTGGGTGGTGGCCGACTCGCGGCGGACCCCGGAGGGCTACCTCGCGGAGCTGCAGCAGCCGCCCGGTTCTAGGGTGGAAAAAGTGGGTCACGCCGGGACCGCGCCCGGCTGGCTCGCGGGCGAGCTGGCGCGCGCGAGCGTGGTGTGGGTGACGGCGGACAGCGTCTCGATGGCGCATGAGGCGGTGACCGCCGGCGCGTGCACCGGGGTGTTGCCCGTTCCGGCCGCGGGCGGGGGCGGCGGTGGCCGGCCGGCGCGTGCGGTCGCCGGTCTGATCGCGGCCGGTCTGGTGGCGGAGTTTCCCGGCACTCCGCCGCGGCCGTCCCGGCCGTTCAACGAGGCGGGACGCTGCGCCGAGTGGATCCTGGCCCGCGGAATCCTGACGACGAAAAGGAAACATCCCCGATGAAGGTGCTCCAGATTCTACCCGAGCTGAATTCCGGCGGCGTCGAGCGCGGCACTCTGGAGGTCGCGTCCTATCTGGTGCGCGAGGGGCATGAGGCTCTCGTCGTCTCCAGCGGCGGCCGGCAGGTGCCCGCGCTGGAGACGGCCGGCGCGCGCCACCACGCGCTGCCGGTGCACCGCAAACATCCGGCCACGCTGCTGCAGGTGCGGCCCCTGCGGCGACTGCTGGCGGCGGAGCGTCCCGACATCGTGCACATCCGCTCGCGGGTGCCCGGCTGGGTGGCGTGGCTGGCGCTGCGCGGTCTGGATCCGCGCACCCGGCCCAGGCTGGTCAGCACGGTGCACGGTTTTTACTCGGCCAACGCGTACTCGGCGATCATGACGCGGGGGGAGCGGGTGATCGCGGTGTCGGAAAGCGTGCGGGCGTATGTGCTGCAGCACTACAAGAAGGTCGATCCTTCGCGCCTCACGGTCATTCACCGGGGGGTGGATCCCGCCGCCTTCCCGGCGGGGCATCGAGCGGACGAGGGGTGGAGGGCGGCTTGGGAGCGGTCCTTTCCCGCGACGCGGGGCCGGCTCTGGGTCACACTCCCCGGGCGGCTGACGCGCTGGAAAGGCGCGGAGGATTTTATCGCGATCGTCGGGGAGCTGCGCCGGCGCGGGCTGCCGGTGCACGGGCTGTTGGTGGGCGACACCCATCCGCGCAAGCGCGCCTACGAAGCGGAGCTGCGGGCCAGGATCGCGGCGGCCGGTCTCGAGGGTGATGTCACCCTGACCGGGGTGCGCGATGATCTGCGGGAGATCATGGCGGAGTCGGCGGCGGTGCTGTCCCTCTCCCTCGATCCCGAGGCCTTTGGACGGACCACGATCGAGGCCTTGAGCCTGGGACGGCCGGTGGCGGGCTACGCCCACGGCGGAGTCGGGGAGCAGTTGGCCGCCCTGTTTCCCGAGGGGGCGATCCGGCCCGGCGACACGGGCGCGATGGCGGCTCTGCTCGCCGCCTGGCTCTCGAACGGAGGCGCGACGGCCCCGCGGCCGCGCGCGAATCGAGAGTTTACCCTCGAGGCGATGCTGGGCGGCACGCTCGCCGTTTACCGCCAGGTCCTGGAGTCTCCGCGGGCGGGCTGATCGCCGGGATCATTTTTGCGCCGCGACCCGGCGCAACAAACGACGCAGGGAACGGGACACGAGAAAAGGCAGCGAACGCAGCGGATGACGTCGGCGCAGCGCCCTGCGCCCGAGCAACTCGCCCGCCGGGGGACCGGCCCCGGGCGAAGTTCCCGGGTGGTGTCCGATCGTGCGCGCGAGCACCGCGAGAAGGTTATGCTCCTCGAGCACGCGGCGGCGGGCCTCGAGGATGGCGGGCAGGCGGCGGGTGTGGGCATCCTCCGCGATCAGTCCCTCGATGAGGCGGGCGCTGCCCTCCACGTCGTAGGGGTCGAAGCGCACAAAACTCTCCGCGGGAAACCAGCGCGCCGCGTCGGGGCAGCCGTGGTAGATCGGCAGGCACCCGGCGAGGAAGGCGTCGGCGAGTTTTTCGGTCCAGTGCACGGGGGCGTGATGGTTCTCAAACACGACGTGGTAGCGGTAGGGCTCGAGGGCCTCGGCCTTGTCGGTGATCGGGCGCACGCCATGCCCGAAAATCTCCAGACCGGGCAGCCGTTTCTTCAACGCGTGGGTGAAGTCAAAACGTAGGCGGTGGAGGGTGTGGCCCTGCCGTTTGCTCGAACAGACGGTGGAGAGGTCGGCGGTTTTGACCGGAGGCGGTCCGCGCAGATCGTCGTAACCGCGACCCGCGCCCAGATGCAGTCCGTAGTACCAGAGAAGGGTCGAGGGGTGTTCGATGCGCCCGGGGTGGGGCAGGTCGGCGGCGGGCTGGCTGGTGATGACGTGGGCGAACTGGGCGGTGTAAGCCGGCTCGTAGAGTTTGATCGAGGGGGGCTCGTTTGTGACGAGGATCGTGTGTGAAGGATCGCAGGCCAGGCGCTCGAGCGGGTGCGAGGCTGGCAGGTCGTCGTAGACCACGAGCCAGTCATAGCGTTCGAGGCGGGGGGAGAAATCGAAGTGGCAATCGCCCCAGACGCCGGAGCCGCCGGGGCTGAGGCGGAGCCAGGCGGGTGAGTTTTTCCCGCCATGATGTTTGGTGAGGAACTTGACGGTGATGGCCACGGGAGCAGACCGAGGGAGCGGGGAGCGGGCATGAATGCAATAAGTCTTCCCAGCGCGCCCCCCGCCAAGTGGACTGCGCCTTCAAAGTCGCCGCCCCCCGTGTCCACCCCGTCTCCAGACGCCTCGTCCGCCACCATCCCCCTCCGCATCCTGCACTGCGGCCCGTTTAAGCTCAGCCGCTACTGCAACTGGATCGTCGGCATCGAGCGCAAGCTGAGCAACGGGTTGACCCGCCTCGGTCATGCGGTGGAACCCTTCGCCTACCGCGAGGTGGCTCGGGCGGAGAGTTTCCTCGGGCTCGGCCACAAGCGCTTCGGCGTGGGCGCGTGCAATCGCAAGCTAATCGAGGCCTGCGCAAATTTTCAGCCGGATCTGCTCCTTTGCGGCCATGCGGAGTTGATCACCAATGAAACGGTGATCGAGCTGCGCCGGCGCCATCCGGGTCTGCGCGTGGCCTACTGGTACTGCGACCCGCTGTGGGTGCCGGAGAAGCTGGAGCTGGTCCGGCGCTGGGCGCGGGTGAGCGATGCGGTCTTTGTGACCAGCGGCGGCGAGGTGCTGGCGGACATCGCCCGGGAGGGCGCGCTGGTCGCGCATTTCCCCAATCCCGTGGACGCCTCGATCGAGACCGGCCGGGCTTTTGAGGCGGAGAGCTGGGATCAGGATTTGTTTTTCGCCGGGATCGAAAAAGGTGAGCCCGGGCGGACGGCCTTTCTGCGCCAGCTGCGCGACGACACGCCGGGACTGCGTTTTCGCATCCACAAGGCCTTTGGCGAGCCCTCGATCGGTGGCCGCGCCTATCTCGAGGCGCTGGAGCGCTCGATGATGGGGCTAAATCTCAGCCGCCGCTGGGATGTCCCGTGGTATGCCTCCGACCGAATCGCGCACATGATGGGCAGCGGCACGCTCGCGCTCACGCCGCGGACCGCGGGGCTGACCACGCTCTTCAGCGCGGAGGCGATGGGCTGGTTCGACGGCTTCGAGGATCTGCGGGAGTTGATCCTGCATTTTCAAAAAAATCCCGATCAGGCCCGCCGTGTCGCCCGCCGGGGCTGGGAGGAGATCCACGCCAGGAGTGATGAACGAAGCGTGGCCCGCTGGAT
>JBILUB010000059.1:0-10134 GCA_044371245.1 Opitutaceae bacterium | reverse complement strand
TGGATCGTTTCTGGTCGGCCTTGATTTCGGCGGTTGGCGGCGGCTCCGGGCCGCGCCTGGAGGGCATCTGGTTCCACCCGCATGCGTTGGATCGGCGTTGGCGATACGCGCCGCCACTCGACCGTCGTTGGCGTGAACGCGGGCGCTTACATCGGTGGCTGAAGGGGCCGGTAGCCCCGAAGGCTCTGGGGAGGCTCTGGTTTCTCGCGGCAGAAGCGCTGGAGCGATGGCGTGCGGAGGTGCCCGCCGTGCCGGGCGATGTGTTGCCCGATCCGTGGGAGCGTCGCACCGGGCTGTCGCGTGAGGAAGCGAGGGAGCGGCTGGGTTTGGAGCAGGGGCGTCGGATTTTTCTCCATCTGGGCAGTTCGGAGCGGCGCAAGGGCCTGCCCGATCTTTTGCAGGCCTACGAGGTGGCTTTGACCGAGGCCGACCGGAGCGCGCGGCCGTTGTTGCTGCGTGTGGGACCCAACGAACGTCTGCGCGGGCGGGATCGCGTCCGTTTGGCGAGGCTGGTGGGGCGGGGGGACGCGCGAGTCGTGGAGGGTTTCGTGCCGGCGGAGGATTTGCCCGCCTATTTCGCCGCCTGCGATTGGATCGTCATCCCGTATCGAAAATTTCGATACTCTTCGGGCGTTTTGGCCAACGCGGCGGGGATGGGCCGGCCGGTGATCGCGCCGGCCTACGGCGAGATCGGTCGGAGAGTGGCCGGGGAGGGGCTGGGCGGGCTGTACCGGGAGGGTTCGCGACGGGGGCTTGCCCGGCGTCTGATCGAGGCGTTTGCCGGCGGGGCGGAGTCGCGGCCCCCAAAGGGTCCAGGTCCCGGGGATTTTGTCGCGGTGATCGAGTCGCGGGCGCGGGGGGCACGTTGAGGGCGAGGGGCGACGGGGAGGAGGGCTGTTTTCCCCTGGCCGGGACGGGGCTGGCTTTGGGGTTGTGTCTTGTTTGGCCGATGACTGCATCGCGGCCTCCGCCTCGAAACTCCTCCTCTGATGCTTTCGGAAACTCCAGACGCGCCGCCGGCGATCGCCCGCCGGGATATCTTTGTGTTGGGTCTGCGCCGATCGGGTATCCACGCGATCGTGTCGTGGTTGATCCCGCATCTGGAGGGGCTGACGCGGGTGGTTAATGATCCTTGGTTCGAGGTTGGTGCCGCTCCGCCGTTGGAGGGTCGGCCGATCGGGTATTATTATTCGAAGGGAGGCCGGGCGGTGGAGGCCGCGCCCGCGCAGGAGTTTCGCAGTCTGGTGAACGGGGTCGCTCTGGACGACGCCCAAGCTTACCTCCGGAGCTTGAACCCGCTGGCCCGCCTGGTGGCCCGGCCGGTTCTGAAGGGTCTTAAACGATACCAGCGGTCCAATCCGGTGCGACCGGCGCTCTTCCCCTACGCGGTGGAGGCGGAGGGCGGCTTGGTGGACCACAATCTTTTCGTCATCGAGAATATGACGCCGGCGGAGTTTCTGGCCGTTTATCCACGCTGGCGGGAAACGGATTATCTGCCGTGGCTGGCGCGGCACGGGCGCGTGGCGGCACCGGAGAGGATTTTTTTGCCGGTGTTGCGTGAGCCTTGGAATCAATTGGCGAGCATCCTTTCGAATCCACCGCGTCGGCCTCCGCGGGTGCTCGGCGCGGAGGACTACGCCGGCAAGTGGATCGATTTCGCCGACGAGTTTATCGGCGAGGGGTCGCGCCTCGCCGGCTTGGGTAAGGTGGTGCCCGTGCTTTTCCCTCGTTGGTTTTCGGACAAGGCGTACCGGGTGGCTGTGGCTGATCGGTTGGGGGTACCTCCGACCGACGCGGGTCTCCATGTGGTGGCGAATTTCGGGGGCGGAAGCTCGTTTGAGGGGCAGAGCAAGTCCGGACAGGCGCAAACGATGAAGGTGGGCGAGCGGTGGAAGGTTTTTGCCGATCATCCGCTGATGCGGGGCATGCAGTCCGATGCGGCCATCCGCTCCCGCGGACGCACCCTTTTCGGCCGTGAGTGGCCGGACTCCGCGGCATGACGCGCGCGAAGGCGAGGGAAGCGCGGGATGCGTCCGCGCGCGTGATCGCGCTCGTGGAGTGGAATACCTCGGGGCATCACCGGTCCTATCTGCGTCTGTACAGCAAGGCCCTGCTGGAACTGGGCGTGCGATTGTTGGTCCTTTCGCCGGAGAGCGCGGAGCTTGGCCGGTGGTGGGCCGGCGAGGGCGCCGTGCCCGAGGAAGCCCGGGCAAGGGGCGTCTGCCGAGAGCTGCCGCGACGGACTTTCTCGGTCAAAAAATGGCGTTGGCGACATGTCGGGCGCCGGTTTTTCCACGCTCGCGCCCTGCGTCGGGCCTTGAGTGCCGGGGAGGAGGCGCTGGGGGCCAATGTGGAGGCGGTTTTCTTCGCGTGTATCTACGAGTGGGAGGCGCGCTGGGTGACTTTTTTGGTCCGCTCGTTTGGTTTGCCGTGGGGTGGGTTGTATCTGCAGGCGGCGACTTATCGCGGGGTGGCGGACTTGCGGGGTCGGGTGACGGAGGGGGCGATCTCACGACTCTGGCGAGAGGGTGAATTGCGAGGTCTGCTGACTTTGGATGAAGAGATGGTGGAGCGGATCGCGGCGGACGCGGAGGCCCCGGTGGTGGCGGCTCCCGATCTCACGGAGGCGAGCCTGCCGGCGGTCGATGTATGGAGGGGGCAGGTGTGCCGGTTTAGGCGGGGTCGACCCTTGATCGGAGTTTTTGGCCATCTCGTGCCGAGCAAGGGTCTGGTCACTCTGGCTAAAATGGGTCGTTTGCCGCGTGCCGGTGGGTGGGCGTTCTTGGTTGTGGGCGAGGTTGACTGGGGTCGGTTCTCCAACGGGGATCGAGTGCTGATCGAGGCCCTGCTGGCCGATGCGGCTCGCGTTTTTCGGGTGGAGGGCAGGGTGGCTGATGAAGTCAGTTACAATGAATTGGTCAGCTGCTGCGATGTACTCTGGGCGGCGTACGACGAGTTTCCGCATAGCAGCAACACGCTGGGCAAGGCGGCCGCGTTCGGTCTGCCAGTGGTCGTGACGGAGGGTCAGCTGATGGCCCGGCGAGTGGCTCGATATCGCTTGGGTGAGTGCGCCCGGTCGCGTGACGCCGACTCGGCGTCGGAGGCGATCGAGCGCATCATCGGGCGCGGGGGTCGTGGTGCGTGGGAGGAGGCCGTGCTACCCGATCGGGAGGGATACTTGGCGGCGCACGGCGAGGAGGCGTTGCGTCGTGCGCTCGCGGTGTGGCTGACGGGACGGTGCTAGCCCCAGCTTTTGGCGTAGAGGGCGAGTTTGGTCCACCAGGGGCAGGGCAGTCGGAAAATCGCCCGCCGATAGCGTCCTCGGGTGTAGGGGTGCCGGTTGTCGGGTAGGCGCATTTCCCGGGCGAGGTTGGCCGCCAGCTCGCTCGGGTACACACCGACGCGGGCGGCGTGAAACGCGATCAGGCGGGAGAGCCGGTAGCGGTCCCGGTAGCGGGCGAGCGTCCGGTCGCGACGGGCAAACGCGTTTTCACCGTGGATGCGGTATTCCACGGTGGGGTCCGGCAGGTGGTAGGCGATGCAGCCTTCGAGCGCCGCCCCGAAGACGAGGCAATCATCGGCCCGGATGCGCCAATCTGAATCGAGCGCCGGATCCAGCTCGACGGCGACACGGGCGAGATCGCGTCGGAGATTTATCGCCGAGGTCAGGGTGCCGATGCGGATCTGAAAGGCGGCGACGAGCGCGATCGAGGGGCCGAGCCTGCCGGCGGGCCAGGGGATGCGATAGATCGATGGGCCGGAAGTTTCGCGGTGCCCGGTGTAGATCGCGCCGACATCGGACTCACGCTCGAGCACCCGGGCGAGACCGGCAAGGTGTTGTGGTGTCCACGTGTCGTCGGCGTCGAGAAAGCAACACCAGTCTCCGGTCGCGAGTCGGACGCCGGCGCGGAGGGCGGAGAGCTGTCCGCCGTTTGTTTGGTGGTGGATCCGCAGGCTCGGATGGGAGGATCGGAGTTGTTCGAGGATGGCCCGCGACTCGTCGCTGGAGCCGTCGTCGACGACGATGATTTCGTGGGGCGGGTGGCTTTGTGCGGCGGCGGAGGCGATGCAGTCGGGAAGGTAGCGACCGTAATTGTAGTTGTTGATGATGACGCTGAATCTCATCTGCGGGCGGGGTCAGGCGGCGCCGAGCAGCTGGCGGTCGTGCAGCTCGCGGTAGAGGGAGTTGGAGGCGTGAAGCTTCTCGTGGGGTCCGTCGGCCACGATGCGGCCCTTCTCGAAGACCAGGATGCGCGTGGCGTGGCGGATCGAGCTGAAGCGGTGCGCGATCATGAAGGTGAGGCGGCCCTTAACCAACTCGCGCAGGGCCTCCTGGATCGCCGCCTCGCTCTCGGAGTCGAGGGCGGAGGTCGCTTCGTCAAGGATGAGGATGGGCGCGTTTTTTAAGAATGCGCGGGCGATGGCGATGCGCTGGCGCTGGCCACCGGAGAGGGCGCCTCCGCGCTCGCCGACCAGGGTGGCGTAGCCACGCGTCTGGGAGGTGATAAAGTCGTGGGCATGGGCGCGGCGCGCGGCTTGCTCGACCTCGGCGTCGGTGGCGGAGAGGCGGCCCATGCGGATGTTTTCCGCGAAGCTGGCGTTGAAGAGCAGAGGCTGCTGGGGCACGACGGCCACGCATTCGCGGAGGGCCGACTTGTCGAGCTCCCGCAGGTCCACGCCTCCGAGCGTGATCCGACCGGAGCCCGGATCGTAGAAGCGGGGGATCAGCGTGACAAAGGTGGATTTGCCGGCACCGCTCGCCCCGACGAGGGCGATCGTCTCGCCGGGTGCGGCATGGAGCGACACGCCGTCGAGCGCGGCGGGCGGGGTCGAACCCGGGGCCGGGGAGTCGCCCGAGCGGGGCGCGTAGGCGAAGCGCACATCCTCGAAGGCAAGCGCGAGCGGGCCGGCCGGCACCGAGCGCGCGACGAGCGGCTGGGGCACGGTGTCGGGAGCGTCGAGCACGTACTCGAGGCGATCGAGCGAGGCTTCGCCGATTTTGATCGTGGCGTGGAGCGCGCTGAGCTTTTTGACCGGCGCGTAGGAAAAATAGAGCGCGGCGGCGAGCGAGACGAAGGCGGAAAAGGTCAGGCCGTTGCTGGTGCCGAAGTAGAGCGCGGCGACAAAACCGCAGACCGAGATAAACTCGATGGCCGGGGTGACCAGGGCCTGGTATTTCACCGTTTTCATCGAGATGCGGAAGATCTCGCGGATGAAGTCGCCGAAGCGTTCCCGTTGGCGGTTCTGCAGGTTGTAGGCCTGGATTTCGAGGGGGCTCTGGAGGGTCTCGATGGTGTGTGCGCCGAGTTCGCCGCCGCGCTCGGCGAGTTGGCGGGAGCGCCGCACGAGCTGGCGCGCGGCCAGGCGGATGGGCACGACGCAGAGGGGGACGCTGATCATCGCGATCAGGGCGAAGAGCACGCTGCGATTGTTGTACGAAAGGTAGCCGAGGTAGCCGATGGCGGAGAGTAGCGTGAGGGGCTGGGTGACGATGTCGCTGCTGAGGTTGACGACCACGCCGCGGAGGCGCTCGGTGTCGGAGATGAGACGCGAGTTCAGGTCACCGGCTTTGTTGCGCTGATAAAAGGAGAGCGGCAGGGAGAGGAGGCGCTGGTATACTTCGAGACGGATGCCTTCGAGCACGATAAAGCCGGCCTGATTCGTGAGGTAGCGGTTGAGCACGCTGGCCAGGCCGCGGATGGCAAACATGAGCGGCAGGCCGACGCAGGCGGTGATGAGCAGGCCGCGCACGTAGTCGTCGGGCCCGAAGAGGCGCACGGCGAAGTCGACCACGCGTCGGTCTACCTTGTCCTGCTGATTGAAGAAAATCGGCAGGAGGTAGTTCATCACCGCGGGTAAGCCGGCTCCGGTGCTGACCGCAAAGACGGCGCCGGCGAGAAGTCCTCCGACCAGGGGCCAGAGCGCGGCGCGGAGGTGATGGCGATGACGTCGGTAGCGTCGCAGGCCGCCGGGGGCGGGAGGCGAGGGAGGGGGTGCGGACGAACTCACGAGGTGTAAACGGCCCGCCATGCTGCGCCGGGCGCGGGGCATGGGAAGGTTTTTGTGCGGAGGCGTGGCGCGGCGCCGCGCTTACGCGCTCGCCGGGGGCGGCTGGCCGGCCCAGGGTGGCGCGCGGCCGGGGCGAGCGCTTGTCCCGAGCGTAGACGTCTTTCCCCGTGCCCCTCCCTCATCGTCAGCTCGAGATTTTTTATCGTCAGCTCGGACAGCAGCTCGCGGTCGGTCTGACCTTGGCGCAGGCGCTGCGCGCGCCTTCGGTCGCGCCGGCGGCGGACACGAGCCGTTTGGCCGCCAGGGCCGAGGCCGGCGAGTCGGTGGAGCAGCTGCTCAGGGCCGCGGGGGACTGGCTGCCGGCGGGAGATCGTCCTTTGTTGCGGGCAGGGGCCGCGGCCGGAGCGCTGCCGCAGTTGTTGTTCCTTCTGGCGGATAGGCATGCGGAATTGGCGGCGACGGGGCGGAGGATCGTGCTGGCCGCGCTCTATCCGGTGGGGGTGTTTCATCTCGCGGCGTGCGTGCTGCCTTTTGTGCGAATGATCGATTTTGAGCGGGGCTTGGCGGGAGGGGTGGCGGAGTATCTGGGTGGGCTGGCGTGGATCTTGGTGCCGGCGTGGGGCGGGGCGGCTTTGCTTTGGCTGGGGTGGCGGCGAGAGAACCGTGGCTTGGGATGGGTGCTCGACCGCTTGCCGGCGGTGGGTGCTTACCGGCGGGAGCGGGCCTTGGCGGATTTTTCCTTTGCCTTGGGTTTGCTGCTGGGTGCGGGGGCGCCGATCGCCGCGGCTTGGGGCGCGGCGGCCGGGGCTGCGCGGTCGGCGCGCCTGCAGCGGGCGGCGGGAGGGGTGGTGGCGCGGATCGAGGCCCGAGGCGCTCCGGGGGAGGTGTTGGCGGGCACGGGCGCATTCCCCGCCGACTATGTGGCGCGGTATCGCACGGGGGAGCTCACGGGGTCCTTGGACGCGGTGCTGCTGGCTCTGGCGGGCGAGCACGAGGAGCGGGCGCGGGGTCGCTTGGCCGCGGCGGCTTTGCTTTATCCGGGGCTCTTGTTTGCGGCGGTGGTGGTGATGGTGGGCTATGTGGCGCTCGGTTTCGTGTTGAACTATGTGCGGACGCTGAACGGGTTGATCGAGGGCTTGTGAGGCGGGTGCGCGCGCTCTTTGCTCGCCTGTCGATATGGATCAATCCGCCCGCGACCCGCTGCACGGCAAGACGCTCGAACAGATCGTCACGAGCTTGGTGGAGCGTCATGGCTGGGAGGAGTTGGGGAGCTTGATTCCGGTGCGGTGTTTCACGCACCAACCGAGCTTGAAGTCCGCGTTGGTTTTTTTGCGGCGCACGCCGTGGGCGCGGGCCAAGGTGGAGCGGCTGTTTGTGCGCGGGTCGCGGGGTTGAGGGGCCGGGGCTTGCGCGGTGGCGGGCCTGTGTTCTGGTCTTCGTCGCATGCCGCTCGCTCACGCCGCCCTGAAGGAAGCTTTCGCCACGACTTCCCTGTTTGAGGAAAAGAGCTGGAGGCTGGCGCCCGAGCCCTGGCCGCTGTCCTCGGAGCAGGTGGCGGAGCTGCGTGAGATCGGCCTGGCCTGCCTCGACTATCACCGGGCGCTGGAAGGGCTCTACCTGCGGAGCGCGTCGGGGAAAAACCTGTTGCGTAACAAGCCGCTGCTTGCGGCCTGGGCGGCGGAGTATCTGGACCGGGGCAAGCCGGAGGCGCTGGTGGCGCATGCCCGGGATCCGCGTAACCGGGGGGCCTTGCCCGCGGTGTTGCGTCCGGACCTGCTGCTGACCGACGAGGGCTGGGCCTTGACCGAGCTGGACTCGGTGCCGGGAGGGGTGGGCCTGACGGCGTTTCTCAATCGTTTGTATTCAACGTGTGGTGACGTGGTGGGCGGAGGCGACGCGATGGTGCGGCTTTTTCACGAGGCGTTGGCGGCTTTGCGGCCCGATCTGCGCAATCCCTTGATCGCTCTGGTGGTGAGCGAGGAGGCGGCGACCTACCGGCCGGAGATGGAGTGGTTGGCGGCGCAGTTGCAGCTGCAGGGCAAGCGGGTCTTCTGTCTCGCTCCCGAGGACATTTTCCCCCTGGGGTCGACCTTGTGTTTCGATGTGGAGGGGAATCCGGAGAAGATCGATGTGATCTATCGTTTCTTCGAGTTGTTCGATCTGGAGCGGATCGCGACGGCGCACTTCTTTTTCGAGTCGTGGGCCGCGGGGGAGGTGGCGATCACGCCGCCGATGCGTCCTTTTCAGGAGGAGAAGCTGGGGCTGGCGCTGTTTCACCACCATCTGCTGCAGGATTACTGGGCCGAGACTTTGCCGGCGCGTTCCCGCGAGCGTTTGCGAAGCTTGATTCCGCCTTCCTGGGTGGTGGACCCCGCGCCGCTGCCGCCGGGTGCGACCTTGGTGGGGCCGAGCGTGGGGGGGCGTGCGCTGGTCGACTGGCGGGGTTTGGGCGAGGCCTCGAAGAAGGAGCGGGAGCTGATTCTGAAGATATCTGGGTTTCACGAGACGGCGTGGGGAGCGCGGGGCGTGGCCTACGGCGCGGATTGCTCGCGCGAGGAATGGCAGTCGGCGGTGGGGATCGCGTTGGAGGATGCGCCGAGGAATCTACATGTGCTGCAGGGCTACCGGAAGCCGCGGCGGGCGATGCATCCGCTTTATCCCTCAGCCGGGGGCGAGGCGGCGCCGGAGGCGGGGCGGCTACGGCTGTGCCCGTACTATTTCGTGCGCGGGGACAGGGCCGAGCTGGGCGGCGCACTCGCGACGTTTTGCCCGCCGGACAAAAAGATCATCCATGGGATGCAGGATGCCGCGTTGCTGCCTTGCGCGGTGCGGGTGCCGCCGGCGGAGGAGACCGGGCCGGCCGGACCGGGGGGCTGAGCGCCGCACGGTTTACATCTCCTCGAGGATGGCGCGCATGACTTTCACCGCGTGGGTGGAGGTGACCTCTTCGGTGAAATCGGCGGCGTTGAGCTCGCCGGGGGCCTGGCCTCCGGCGAGATCGCTGAGGGCGCGGACGGCGAGGAAGGGGATCTCGTTGGTGTAGCAGACGTGGGCGTAGGCGGTGCTCTCCATGTCGAGGCAGCGGGCGCGCCAGGTTTGGAAGACGTGTTGGCGGTACTCGCGATTATCGACAAAGACGGTGCCGCTCACGCCCACGCCGCCGACGGTGATGGAGAGCTCGCGGCCGCTCTCGGCGGCGTGGATCGGCCCGAGGCGCTCGATCGCGCGGCGGGCGGTGGCTAGGAGCGCGGGGTCGGCGGGAAAGATCGGCACGCGTTCAAATTTTTCTTTGTCGGCGCGGATGGCCTGCATGTCGTCGGGAAAGATCATCCCGAAGTTTTGGTAGCGTGGCTTGAAGTACTGGGCGATGACCCAGCCCTCGCCCTCGGGGCGGGGGTTGAAGTAGGCGGCTTCGCAGTGGTAGGCCCAGCTGTCGGGGATGACGACGTCGCCGACATGGAGCGAGGGGTCGATGCCGCCGGCGACGCCGGCGAAGAGGACGTGGGTGATGGGCAGGCGCTCGAGGGCGAGTTGGAGGGCCATGGCGGCGTTGACGAGGCTCATGCCGGTTTCGAACACCACGACGTCTTTACCGGCGACTTGCCCGCGACGGAATCGGAAGCCTTTGATGCGCTCCTCGGTAAACCCGCCTTGGTCGAGACCGAACTCGGCGACGAGGGCGTCGGTCTCGGGCGGGTAGGCGGTGAGGAGCGCGACGAGGGGACGGGGGGCCGAGGGCTGGGACGGGGTGTCCGCGGCGGCGACGGCGAGAGGCGGGGTGAGGATCGCGGCGAAGGTGACTAGGGCGAGGGTGGCGAGGTGGCGGAGGCTGCGTCGGCGGGTGAGAAGGGTCATGGGAGGGGCGTTAGCACGTGGGGTGCCGGGATGTGGCCGCGGGGCAGGACGGAGACCGGGAAAAATGGTGTTTACTCGCCGCGAAAGCCGTCGTCATAACAGCCGCTTTCTTGGACCCGGGGCAGTAGCTCAGTTGATAGAGCGCTTCGTTCGCAATGAAGAGGTCGTGGGTTTGATTCCCATCTGCTCCACCAGGGTCCTGTCGGTTTTTGGGCAGGGTCCGCGGGGTTTGGCAGTACCGATCGAGAGGGGTGATCGGGTTTTGCGGGA
>JBILUB010000018.1:0-16278 GCA_044371245.1 Opitutaceae bacterium | reverse complement strand
CTCGACGCACCTTCCAGGTGCGCCTTCGGGTCGCTGCGCTCGCCATCTGGTTCAACATCTTGCGCGATCTTTCGCCGGGGCTACTGCCGGATCTAGGCTCAGTACTTCACCCGCACCCTCGCTCCACTGCCGTCCTCCAGAATCAGCTGCTTGGCCTCCGGATCCACCCCGACAAACGTGACCCCCAGATTGGGCTCGATCACGTCACCCGAACGGATCAACCGGCCATCCACCAAAGCCCGCGCCGGCGATCCCTGAAAAACTCCGCTCACCCGCAACGCGTCCGCGAAGCGCACGAAACGAGGATTCGGCACCGGCGGCCCCGCCGGCCCGGACGGCTTCACCGGCAACAGCACCACCTCGGGCGGCACCGCCACCGCCTCGCCCGCCCCCTCCACTGCAGCGGCCACCGGCTCGGGCTCGCCCGCCTCGGACACCTCGTCGCCGGGCAACTGCGCCGCCGCCACCAAATCCTCCGCCCCCCCACCATCCGCCGCCGCTCCGCCACTCCCGGAAAGCACGAAATACGCGCCCCCTCCCAGGCCCGCGATCACCAGAAAAACCACGAAAAAAATCAACGCGTCCCGACTCGCACCGTGCCGGGCGCCCTTGGCCCCGCCACTCGCCTGACTCGGGAAAGGCGGAGGCTTCGCCCCCCCTTCCGCCCCATCCGCCGGACCCTCCATCCGCAGATGGATCGGAGGCCGAGTCCCCGCCGCACCCGCGCCCATTTTCGCCAGCCCCGGTAATGCCGGCAAAGTACCCCCCTCGCCCGGAGCGCCGCTCGCCGCCGGTTGCTCGCCCATCGGCGGCGGCACCGGCGCCTGCCCGGGCAACGCGCCAATTAAAAGCCCCTCTGTGCCCCCGCCCGGCTCAACCGCGCCCGAGGCCACCGGCGGATCCGGCGGCAAAAACAGCGGCGGCGGGGGCGGAAGCGGCGGCTTGTTGCCGATCCGCAGCTTAAACCCTCCCGCCGGTGGCCCACCGGTGGCCTCCCTGGACTGCGGCGGAGCCTCCGGCATCACCTCCGGCGCCTCCGATGCCAGTGAAGGCCGCCGCCGCACCTTCTCCCCCTCGCCCGCCTCGCCCCCCGCGACCGACGCCGACGGCGCCTCCGGCACCGCTGAAGGATCCCCCGCCGCACCCGGATCCGCCGGGCGGGCGGGCGCAGGCAAATCACTGGCGGGAGGCACCGCTCCCCCGACTGGCGGACGCTTCAGACGCAGGGGGGTAACCTCGGGCTCGTCGCTCATATCTGAATTGAATATGGGGCCTTGCGTGCCCCGGCTCAAAAACAAAAAACGGCGCACCGGAAAGGTGCACCGTCTCGAATAAGAAGCGTGGAGACCAAGCGACCCGCCGCCTTGCGACCGCGAATCGGAGATCCAGCCAAGGCTTAGTAGCGACGCTCGCCGCGATCGCCGCCGAAGCCGCCGCGGCCACCGCCGCCGCCGCCGCCGAAGCCACGGCCGCCGCCACCGCCGCCACCACCGAAGCCACGGCCACCGCCGCCGCCGCCGCCAAAGGAGCGACCAGCGCCCTCTTCCTTCGGACGGGCCTCATTCACGGTCAGGGCGCGGCCACCGAGGTCGGCGCCGTTCATCTTCTCGGCGGCCAGCTTGGCCTCCTCAGGGGTGCCCATGGTGACAAAGGCGAAACCGCGGGGGCGGCCGGTCATCTTGTCCATGGCCACGTAGACGTCGGTCACGCTGCCGAACTGGCCAAAGGCGGAACGGAGTTCGTCCTCGGACGTTTTGAAGGACATGTTGCCGACGTAGAGTTTGGAGTTGCTCATGATGTTTGTTGGATTCGTCGCTGACTCGTATCTGCCAGTCCGTTCCCGACCATCGGGTTTCAAATCATCACTAGAGCCTAACTCTCCTGACGACTCACCAGTTCCTGTCATCTAACGCTTCGCTAACGATGCCGGCCACCACACCGCGCCTCCCGCCATTGGCAAGGAGATTTTGCCACGTCCGATTTTGTAAGGTGCCTAAAATCGGGAATTTTTACGGCTCCCGCCCCTCACCCCGCAGCGCCTGCCTCAGCCGGCGATCCCGCTTGTCCGGCCTCCCTCCGCCCCCCGCCAGCAGATGCTGCACCCGCTGCTCGCGCGCCGCCGCCCACGCCTCGGGCGCCGTCTCCTCCCGCGCGAAAAACCGCACCAGCGCCGCGCCTTGGCGTCCTCGCGGCATCGCCAGCACCACCCACTTCCTTTGGACCACGCCCTGCCTCGCCTCGACCACCTGCCCGGGCCGCACCCCCGCGGCGGGCTTGGCCAAGCGTCCATCGATCGAGACCCGCCCCTGGCGACACGCCTCCGCCGCCAAAGCCCGCGTGCCATAGGCCCGCACCGCCCACAACCACTTGTCGAGCCGCGCATCCTCGGCGCCGGCACCGCCGCCGGCCGCGGGCCCGTTCGTGACAGAAGGCGGATTTTCCACGACGCCCGATTGCGTCGGAGACCCGCCGCGGGTAAAGTTTTTCCCATCCCTCCGCCTCTGCCTCCACCAGCGGCGAAAACGCCGCCTCATGTTCGCCCCCCTCTCTCGCTTCCGACACCGTCGCCCCGACGCCGTGGACCTCGAAAGACCCTTCGTCCGCGAACTCCACGTCGACCACCCGCGCGAAGCCCGCAGCCCCCGCCTCGAACGCCTGCTCGTCCTCGGCTGGATCCTCGTCATTCTGAAGTCCGCGGGCGTCTGGTGGGCCTGCCGCACCTACACCGTCCCCTTCGACCCCTGGTGGCTGATCGGCCCCACCCTCGCCTTCGCCCTCCTCTGCACCGTGCTCTACTGGCGTCGCGACTGAGTCCCGCCCACCCCAGGGCTCCGTTCGTCGCGCTTCCCTTTCCCCCGCGGAACTGCTTGTCTCTTGGCACTATGCCTACCCTGCCCGGACTTCGCAGCCCCTACGCTCGAGTCGGCCGTCTCGTCTACTTCGGCCGCATGATCGACAAGATCCGCCTCCACGCCAAAGACGCCCTGCCCCCCGACTACGTCGAAAACCTCGGCGAACCCCCGGGCAAACCCGCCGTTTTCGATGCCCGCATGTGCCGCTTCCTCCGCCTACCTTACGAGGAACTTCGCGACCACGTCCTGGCCCAAGCCTCCGCCACCGACGCCCAGCTGCTCGAATGGGCCGAGGCCCGCGCCCAGGCCCGCGGCCATGCCCCCCGCAGCGACGAAGAGTACGAGATTTTCAACACCTTCCTGATGAAGCGAGGCTGGCGCGACAGCGGGGCGCTCACCCTCTCCCTCCGCGTCCGCGAGTCCGGCTTCGGCGGCCGCCCCGATATCGCCACCATGTTCGACTACCTCGACGCAGACGAAGGCCGCGATCCGGCCCAGACCCGCGCTCAGCACGCGTGAACGACCCCGGACCGCCCCGCCTAATCATAGTCTGCGGCGTTTCCGGAGCCGGCAAAACCACCCTCGGCCGCGCCCTCGCGGCCGCGCTTTCCTGGGAGTTTGCCGATGCGGACGATTACCATCCCCCGGCCAACATCGCCAAAATGAAGGCCGGCCGCCCGCTCGACGACAGCGACCGCGCCCCCTGGCTGGAGGCCCTCCGCACCGCCCTCGTCCGGCGCGACCGCCCACTCGTCCTGGCCTGCTCCGCGCTGAAGAAAAGTCACCGGGCCCTCCTCGGCGCGGTGGACGAAGGGGCCCGGGGCCCGGTCGCGCTCCTCTTTCTGGATGGACCGCGGGAGCTGATCGCCGCGCGCCTCGCCGACCGCGCCGAACACTACATGCCGCCCGCGCTCCTCGACAGCCAGCTCGCCGTCCTCGAGCCCCCGTCCGGCGCCGTTCGTATCAACATTCAGGATACCACCTCGGCCCAGGTCGCGGCCGCTAGGATCGCCCTGGACCTGTAGACACCGGCGCCGCGGCCCCGGGCGCGACTCCGCCCCGTGCCTGCTCCCGCTCGCGGTAGAGCACATCCACCACATTGCGCAGCAGCTGCTCGTCGGTCAGCCCGTCCGCCATCTCGGCCGGCACCCGACCCACACGGCGAAAGTGTTCCGCCATCTCCGCGTACAGCGCCAGACGGGGCGACACCTCCATCTGCTCCCGCCTCGCCAGCGCCTGCCAGGCCGCCCGGGCCTCCGCCGGCGAAAGCTCCCGGCGCAGCCTCGCCACCAGCGCCGGATCAGTCCGGAGACTGTTGTAACGCTGCGCCTCCAGCACCGCCTCGCCCGGCGCTCTCTCCACCGGCTCGTGCACCACCAGCGTACCCGCCACCAAGTCACCCAGGCGCTGCCCTCGGGCGTTCAAAAACGCCGCCACGCCCCCGACCGCGTAGGCCAGGGGCAACACATCCACAAACCGCAGGAGGTTGCGGACCACGCACTGCGTCAGGCTCAGGCTCAAACCCCGCGCGTCGACCACCCGCAGCCGCATCACCCGCTTCCCGACCGTCTGGCCCCGCCAGGCCCACTCGGCATAGATGTCGTAACCGCGCGAAAGGGCGAAAAAAGCCACGATCATCATCCCCCGCCCCACGTCCCAGCTCACGAGCTGCAGCACGACAAACACGATCCCGAGGATGCTCCACGCCGCCAACACCACCATCCAGTCGATCAAGAGCGCCAGCAAGCGCAGCACCGGACTGGCGATGCGAAACGCGAACTCCACCCCCTCCGGCGTGCAGACCCGCAGACGCTGATGACGCTCCCTCACCTGCCCCCCTCCCCGACCAGCCCGCGCTTCGCCCGGGCACCGCGCGCCAGCCACCAACCTAAAATCACCAACTGCACCGCGCCGAAGGCGATTTTCGCCGCGTAGGGCACCGCCGGCTCATGATGCTGCGAAAGGAAGGACTCGATCACCCCGGCCCAAATCAGCAGGAGCGCCGCGCCCCCGCAAAGGCTCGCGACATCGGGCATCACCGCCCGCAGCCGCGCCGCCAGAGGCCGCCGCTCCTGCCTCCCCACCAAAGCGCCCGCCAACACGAAGCCCGCCTGCCCGCCCAACAACATCGCCGGGATCTCCACCGAACCGTGCGGCAACAACCACGCGGCGAGGAACTCCGACTGCCCGGCCGCCACGTAGTCCAGAATCACCGCCCCCAGAATCACGCCGTTGTAGAACATGATCACCACGGTGCCCACCCCCCAGGTCAGCCCCAGCGCCATCGCGTTCAACGTCACCTGGATATTGTGCACCATCAAGGTCCCCGCGAAGGTCGCCCGAGCACCCTCCCCGCGGTCCAGGCCATCCCGTGCCTGCTTCTCCTCGTCGGCCACCCTCTGCGCCGGATCACCCAGCAGATGGGGGAAAGGCATGATCACCTCCTTGGATTCCGGATCAAAGGCCAAGGCCCCCGCGCCGAAACACCCGCCCGCCAACATCAGCCCGCAGGCGAACCAAAACGCGCCGATCCGCCTTCGAAACGTATCGGGAAACCCCCGCGCCAGCCACTCCCACGGCCGCACTCGCACGCGCGCCCCGCGCTGCCCATGGATCTCCGCGTAGCCGCGCGCCACCAACCCCTCCAGATACACCCGCGAGCCCGGATCCGCCACGTAGGTCCTCAGCCGGGCCAAATCCGCGCACGCCCTCTGGTAAAGCCCCTCCAACTCGCGCGCCTCCTCCAAGGACGGACGCCGCCAGGGATCCTCCGCCAAGCGACGCAAGATCGCATCCAGCCGCTCCCAACGCGGCCGCTCTCCCGCGATGAACTGGTCGAGATTCAAGATCATAGGGACTGCCTCTGTTTCACGCGCAGATACTGCGTGAGCAACTCGCCCGCATACACCTCATCCCGCAACAAGCGCACCGTCACCCCCTCCGGCCGCAGCCTGGCCGCCAGCTTGCTCGCCTCCGCCCAGCGCAGATGCCCCGCCAGCCGCCGATACACGTCCCCGACACTCGAGACCTCCGCGCCCGCAAACAAGGCCGCGACCTCGGGCGGGCAAAGCTGGTTCACATGCACCAAATGCTGCCGCGCCAACAAAGGCAGATGCCGCGCGAAATCCTCCGCCAGCACCGGATCGCTCAAATCCGTGAGCAGAAAAACCAACGCGCGTCGCCGCAGCCTCTGCCGGAGCGCCCGGACGACCTCCGCCGCGTCCGGACTCGCCTCGCCCGTCTGAAGCGCCTGCACCGCATCCCGACAGGCCGCATAGTGCCGCGCCCCGCCCCCCGCCGGCAGGAAAAGCCGCACCCGATCGTCAAACGCCACCAAGCCGAACCGATCGCCCTGCCGCTGGGCCGCCAGCAACAACATCATCGCGGCCGTGATCGAGCGCTCCAGCGCCGTCACCTCACGGCCGTCACGCCACAGGGTGCGGGCGCTCAGACGCGAGGCATCGATCACCACAAACACCTCCTGCGTGCGCTCCACCTGAAACACCTTCGTCACCGGACGGCCCCGTTTGGCCGTCGCCTTCCAATCGATCTCGTCGAAGCCGTCGCCCGGCAGGTACTCCCGGAGCTTTTCGAAATCCCGCCCGCGACCCACCTGGCGGCGCGCCTGCGAACCCCACGGACCCCGATCGAGAAAAAGCGCGGTCAACGCCTTCCGCTCGGTGAAAAGATTCGGCGCGACCCGCAGCTCCGTACCCAGCGCCTGCCGACACCCCAGCTCCCAAAACCCCCACGGGCTCCGACGCGCCACACACGCGATCAGACCGCCGAGGCGACCTCGTCGCAGCGGCGTGAGAGACCAGAAGACGCGCACCCGCTCCGCGCCCTCCGGCACGATCAAGTCCCGCTCCGGCTCCGCGATTTCCAAAACCGACGGCCCCGCCAAAGCCACCCGCAAACGCTCTCCACCGCCGGACAGCTCGCTCAACACCAGCCCGACCCGCCCCGCTCGGTCCTTGGTCAGGCGCAGCACATCCGGTCCCCGTACCCCCGGCCAGTCCGACCGCGCCCAGCCGCGGGCAAGATCCAGAAACGCCGCCGTCGCCAACAAGCCCCCCGCCAATACCCACACCCGCTCCAGCCCGGGCAAGGGCCCCGCCAACACCGCCATCACCACCACGCCTCCCGTCCACCCCAGCAGACGCGCCTCCGGCGCCACCCGCACCCGCACGCGGGGGCCTGGCGGGGCGGAGGGAGTAGATGGGTGGTCGGCGGTTTCCATCACCCGGGGATCAGCGGGGCACCGCCACCTGATCGAGGATCTGCGCCAACACTTCCTCGACGCTCACTCCCTCGATTTCGTACTCCGGCCGCAGCACCAGACGGTGCGCGAGCACCGCACCCGCCAGCCCTCGCACATCGTCCGGCGTCACAAAATCACGCCCCGCCACCGCCGCGCGCGCGCGCGCTCCCAGCAGCAACGCCTGCGTCGCCCGCGGCCCCGCACCCACCAGGATGCTCTCATGGCCCCGCGTCGCCCGCACCAAATCCACCGCGTAGGCCGCCAGCTCATCCCGCAATAAAACCTGTCCGATGCTCGCCCGCAGCCGGCTCAGCTCTCCCGCCCCCAACACCGCCCTCACCGCTCCCTCCGCCAGCCGCTTCTCCGGGCTCTCCCCGCTCAGAATCCGGCGCGCGAGCTCCAACTCCTCGTCCCGCGCCGGCGGCTCCATCCGGATCTTCACCATGAAGCGATCCTTCTGCGCCTCGGGCAAAGGATAGGTGCCCTCCGAATCGGCGGGATTCTGCGTCGCGAAAACCGTGAACGAGTCATCCAGCGCGTGCGTCTCCCGATCGATCGTCACCACCCGCTCCTGCATGGCCTGGAGCAGCGCCGCCTGCGTCTTGGCCGGCGCACGGTTGATCTCGTCGGCCAGCAAAAAAGAAGTGAACACCGGACCCCGCACCAGGTTGAAGGTGTTCGTCTGGAGATTAAACACATTCGTCCCGGTGATGTCGGCCGGCATCAGATCCGGCGTAAACTGCACCCGCCCGGTGGGCACGCCCAACACATGCCCCAGCGTGCGGACCAGAAGAGTCTTCGCGACACCGGGCACACCCTCGATCAAGGCATGTTGCCGCGTCAGCAAGGTGATCAAGGCGAGCTCGATCACCGCATCCTGCCCGATGATCACCTTGGCCACCTCGGCCCGGGCCGCGCTTAGGGTTTCGTTCACACTGGCGAGTTCCGTATTCATGAAAGGTGTTTTTTGGAAAGGGCGCGCAGCACCGCGCGATAAGCCTCCACCGGCTCCGCGCCACCCGCGAGAGCCGCCCGCTCCACCCGCGCCCGGTCGGCCGCGCTCGCCGTGGCCCGCCACGCCTCGAGGCAGGTCTTGTGCAGCTCGGCCGGCGGCACCGAGCGCCGCAGCAAGGCCTCCAAACCAGCCGTCGGCGCGATCGAGAGACGCAGCTCCTCCTCCTCCGCCACCACCGGCATCAGCGGGCTCGCCCGTCGCCAGATCCACAAGCCGGCGAGCAGCAGCGCCATCAGCGCCGCCCCGCCCAGACCGTAGCGCCGCGCGAGCACCGCCACCCCCACCTCGGCCTCCACTCCCAGATGGGTTTCGACAAACACGATCCGCCGCGCGTCGCCCAGCAGATCGACCAAAACCGCCGTGGCCCGCTCGCGCTGCGCCGCCTCGTTGCTCAGCGGAAAGCTGTCCGCCAGCAGCACGAGCCTACCCGCGCCCCGCTTCCGCTCCATCATCACCTTCTCCCCACCACGGCGATACAGCTCGACCCACCCCGCATCCTCCCGGACGAGGAAAAACAGGTCCGAACGCCAGCGCGCCCACGCCTCCGGCCAGCTCGAGGGAGCACCCTCCGCCCGCACCGCGTCTCCCTCCGTGCCGCGGGTCAACAACTCCCGCCGCGACAGGCGAAAGCCCCAGCGCCGCTCATGCGCCGACGCTGGTCCGCCCGGCGGCTCCCTCACCCTTCCCTCGCTGCCTTCGCGCTCCGCGGCATCACGCTCCTCCGCCGCGTCGCCCTCCCGCTTCGCCGTCTCCGGCCCCGCCTGCGCCTGCTTCCAAGGGTCGTCCCTCATCGCCCGGGCGATGCTCCCGTCCCCGACGCCGCTCGTCTCCGCCTTCCAGGCCACCACCACCGAAGCACCCGCCACCGCCGCCCGGTCGAGCACCGCCCAGAACTCCTCCTCGAGATCCCGGCGCAGCCCCAGGAGAAACACCACATCACCCTCGCCCGCCACCAAGCGCGCCGCCGGCCGCGTCCAGCGCTCCACTCGACGCCCCGGCAACAAGCTCACCGCATCGTGCAGTGCCCGCGCTCCGATCGGATCCGCGCGCAACGTGGAGTATTCGGGGAAAACATCTCCCCGCGCCACCCGCAGCCGATACACCTCGGCCACGCCCCAGCCCAGCAAAACGGCGAGCACCGCCAGCATCAACCAGCCGCCACCGCGCGTCATGACGAGCCCCCCTGCCGCGCCCGCGCGCTCTCCAGCTCCCGCAGCCACGCCGTCGCCTCCGGCTCCCCCGCCGGCCGCCGACCATACCACGCGCTCTCAAAATCCAGACGGCGCTCCCGAAACGCCCGCGCCACCTCCACCCGACCGACCGCCCGGCGGAGCAGCTCGCGTTCATAGTCCAGATTCGTCTTCGCGCGCGCCAGCGTGATCAGCCCTTCCGTGCCCAGCTGCGCCAAAGTCGCCAGATAGAGCGCCCGCAGCGCGAGACGCCACTCCCCCCGCGCCATTTGCTCCCGCGCGAGCTCGAGCCACTCATCCACCGGCAAGCGCGAAGCCTCCAGCCTCTCGTCGTTCAGATCGGGCGGCAGCACCGCCGCCATCGCCGGACCAAACACCGCCACCGGAGGCCGGCGCCGCTTCCAGCCGACCAGAATCATCCAGACCAGAGCCACCAGACACAGCCCCAAGGCCCCGTAGAGCAGCACCCGCAAAAGCGCGGAGAAATCCCCCGCCTCGCGCGGAGTCCGTGCTTCCGGCGTCTCCCGCTCCTCGCCGAACAATCTCCGCAGCCATCGCTCGAAGCGCTTGATCGCCTGCTGCACGTCCCGCAGCGCCTGCACCACCAGCTCCACCCCGGCGCGGACAAACGACTTCACCGCGCCCTCCTCACCCGCGCCCGGGGCCGCCCGCGGCAGCGGCTCCAGCTTCCACTGAAAATCCCGCCCGCTCAGCGCCAGATCGAGCGCCGCATCCAGTTCCGCCGCGTCCACCGCGGCGGGCGACGGCGGGGCCTCCTGCGCCTGCAGCTCCACACCCCCGGGAGCACACAGCCCGAGCAAAAGCGCGATCGCCGCCGCGCCCGCCACACGCTTGCCCGCCCGCCCCCGCCCGACCCTCGGCACGATCTCCAGCCTCAGGTCCTCACCCGTCGCCCGGGCCTCCCCGTAAAAGGTCAACAACACGTGGTAGGCCTTCACCAAGGGATCGACCAGCAACCAGGTCAGCGCGACCGTGAGCGCGACGAAGCTGCTGTTAAACGCGTCCCAACCGGCCAGACCAAAAACGTTCTCCACGCCCAAAAGGGTCCGGGCCAGCCAAGGCAGCACATAGAAGGCGCTGGCGACATTCAGCCACACCGCCAGCCACAGACCCGAAAACACCAGCAGGGACAGATGCGTCGTGGCCGGCCAGCGCCGCGCCTCGCGCGCCGCCCTCCGCGCCAGAGACTCGCCCCGCGCATCCCCGCTCGCCGCAAGCGCCGTCGCATTCTCAAAAAAACTCCACACGAAGCCCGCCGGCACCGTCAGCACCGCCGCCACCGGCAGGGCCGCCATCGACCAGCCCTGCAATCGCGTCTGCCGCCCCGCGATCCCCGCCAGCATCCCACCCGTCAGCGAAACGGCGTCCGCCCCCATTCGCCTCGCCCGCAGCCCGGCGCAAAAAGCCGCCTGCGCGGTCTTCAGCCCCAGGAAAAGCACCGTCAACCCGAGCGCGCCCCAGACCAGCTCCGCCCCGCTCGGCCCGAACCAACTCGCCGAGGCCCAGAACCAGCAAAGCCCGAGCAGCCAGGGCACCGCACCCGAGCCATAGATCACCCACCCGTCCGGCGACACCCCCCGCAACAAATGCACCGCCTCCTCGATCAACTCGATCGTGCCCGGCGCAGTATCCTTTGGCGCGCCCCGCTTCATGGCCTCAGGTTCTCCCGCCAGACCGTGCCATCGTGAAAGTCGGAAGGGATCGCGGCGAGCACGCGCCCCAGAAGGTAAAACGCCAGCACCACGCAAAGCAGCGAGCCCGAGGCGGCCAGGATCGGCTTCAGCCGGCCCGCCAGACCAGCCCCGCCCCCGCTCCGCCGGGCCGCGGCCGCCGGCAGCTCGAAACAGGTCGCGCAGTACAGCCGGTCGTCGTGCTCCGTGATGCACTCCCGGCAAAAACCCCCTCCACAGCTCACGCATCGCGCCACCGCCTCCCGCGCCTCATGGCGCACGCAGCGCCGGCGCGGCGCGGCGGCCGGAGCCGACGCCGGAGGCGGGATCGCTGCGCCCAACGGCGTCATACCTTGCCGGATACGCCGGCGCCTCCGGCCTCCCCGCCCGCCTGGGCCGCCCGGATCAGCGGCTCCAGACGGCCGAGCACCTTCCGCACGTGGCGATCACGCGCGACATTCGGCCACTCCGCCCGCTGCACCGCCGTCACCGCGTAGAAATGATGGGTGCGCGCGAAAAACAGGCCATTGATCAGGAGCGGAATCGCCAAAGCCCCCAGCACCATGAAAAAAGTCGACTCCCCGCCATCGAGCACCGCGCCCAAGAATCCGAACATCACCAGCAGGCCGAGCCCCACCCCCGTGATCCAGCGCGCCTGACGACTGCTGCGGACGAAAAACCCCTGCACATCCCGCAGCCACACCCGCTGGTAGCGCTCCGAAATCAGGTTCGCCTCCACCAGCAGCACGTGGTCGGGCCCCAGCCATAAGGAGTAACGGCCCACCAGGCTGCCCCGCGTGCCGACCAGTTTGGCATAGCTTATCGGATCCTTCGACATGACGGCTCAGGCCTCCAACCAGATGTTCACACCGAGGGCGACCCAGCCCCCGATCTGCAGCAGGGCGAAAAAGCCCGCGACGAAAAATCGCCAGCGATTGCGACGCACCAAACTGCGCGGCTTGCCCCAACCATAGACGATCAGCCCCAGGGCGATGGGCGCCGTCACCAAGGTCACCGGCCACATGATCAGCGGCAGCACGGCCGCCGACAGCGACAACTGATCGTAGACGACGATCTCGTCCGCCTTGTGCCGGACCTTTTTCCGTCCCGCGGACACACACGGCGGACACAAGGTTCGCTGATCCTCCGAGGGCACCTCGCAAACCGAGCAGACGTAGCGGCCGCAGTTCTCGCAAATCGCCGCCGCATGATTGGCCGGATGGAAGTAGCAGCACGCATCGCCCTCAAGCGACTCCCTCGCCCGTCTCACCTCGCGCGTGCGCCGACTCGCCGGGAAAAGCGTGAACTCCAGGGCAGTCGCGCAGCTCCCGCAGGCCCCCGCTCCCGAGTCGAGGCCCAGGTCGATGCCCGCGAGCGGCGTCTTGCACCGCGGGCAGGGAGGCGCGAAGGCCGCGGACGGCGCTGCGTCGACCGGACTCATGGCTCGGCGGGGAGAACGACGGGCCCGCTTACCGGACCTTCACCACCCGGGTGTCACAGATACGGTCGTGCAGCGCGCGGCGCTCTTCCTTGTCGAAGGCCACCATCAAATAACCGATCAACAGCGTGATGCTGCTCACGATCTCGGCGAAGTAGCGTCCCACGATCCGGCCCTTCGTCAGGCTCGAGCCATCGGCGCGCAACACCTTCAAACCCAGCAGGCGTTTGCCCGGCGTGGCATCCTGCTTGCGGATGAAATAGATCGAGTAGAAGAGCGCGATCAGGATGCCCGTCACCTGCGTGACAGCCTGGATCCCGAGCGCGACCGCGATGGCCGTATTCGGATTGTCCATACTCGAGGCGAAGATCGCGCCCATCAGCCCGCCGGCGACGACCGCCACCCCGACGTTGACCACGCCCACGATGATCGAGTCGATGATCTTGGCGCCGACCCGCGGCCAAAACCCCGCGTACACCATCTCGCCCACCGGCGCCACGCCTTCGCGCAGGCGTTGAAAAAACGCTTCCTTGTGCTCGGCGCTCACCCAACGGCCTTCGAACTCCAGCATATCCCGCTTCGGTCGACGTTGCCCGCTGACCGCGCACACCGCGCTGTCTCCCTCCACCTCGACCGCCCCTCCCGCCGCGACCGGCTTCTGGCCCGACACCTGCCCATACGGCAACCACCCGGCCATACCCTCCCGCCACACCAGGGTCTCCGCCTGCACCGCGCCCGTTTCCACGAGCTTGGCGAACTCTTCCTGCGTCACCGGCCCGCGCTGCTGGCCATTTGCACCATAGTACCAAGACATAGTAGAATCACGGAGTCCGTCTCCTCCTCGGGAAGCAATCCTTTGCTGCCCCGCCGCCTCACTTTTTGCCCCGCTCCATCAGGACACCCGTCCGGCGCCGCCACTCCCCCGGCGTGCATTCATGCACCTGCCGCATGTCCGCGCTCAGTCGCTGCGCACTCGGATACCCCGCCTCCGCCGCCACCGTCGCCAGCTTCGCGTTCGTACACGCCAGCAAACGCTCCGCCCGCTCCAGCCTCAGCCTCCTCCGCTCCGCCAGTAGACCATGCCCCAGCGCCGCCAAAAAGCGCCGCTGCAAGCCCGAGCGCGCCACCCCGCAGGCCCGCGCCACCTCCGCCACCCGCAGCCCCGGACGCTCCCGGAGCAGGCCCGCAGCCTTGGCGACCAACTCATCCCCGCCCCCCGCCAGCGGCGTCTCCGTGCTGCGCCTCGCCACCACCCGTGCGCCGCTCAATGCCACAAAACCCGACGCCTCTCCCCGCCCTCCTCGCGCGATCAAGCGCTCGAGCAAGGCCGTCGCTTCATAACCCACCTGCCGGGCGGGCAGCCGGATGCTCGCCAGCGGCGTCCGCTCAAACTCCACATAGAAATCATCGTCCCCCGCCCCCAGCACCGCCAGGTCCTCCGGCACCCGCCAGCCCGCCTCCCGCGCGGCGCGCAGCAGAGCCAGCGCCCACGCATCCATCACCGCGAAAGCACCCGCGGGCCGCTCCAGACCCGCCAACACCGCCCCCATCCGCGCCAGATCCGCCGCCCGCGGCGCACTCGACCAGACGCCCGCCTCGTGGCGCAGCGCACCCCTCCCGAGGCCCGCCCCCGCCAGCACCTCCTCGAAACCCGCTCGCCTCTCCTCGCTGTAACGCGCCCCTCCCTGCCCCCAAAACAAGAAGCGGCGCAGGCCCCGCCCCAACAAATGCTCCGCCGCCCGCCGCCCCACTTCTCGATCATCCTGGGTCACCACCGGCAACCGCGGCGCGAGCAGGGTGTTCGAGAGGTTCACCACCGGCACCCCCAGCCCCGCGAAAACCGACTCCCGCACCGGATCGTTTATCGCCACCACCACTCCGCGGACTCCGTCCCTCCGCACCAGCACCCGCGGATCCTCCCCCGCCTCATGCGGCAACCACCGATCGACAAACTCCACCCGGCCGCCCTCGTGGGCGCGCCGCCGCGCCCCGAGCATCGCCTCGCGGAAATACTCGAGCTCTCCGTCCACCACCAACTGCACCCGCCACGGGCTCTTCATCACGAGTCCCGTTCTTTTCCCATCGTGGCGAAAACACACGCATAAATCTCGTTTTCGCCACCCCTCACGACTCGCCGGATGCCGCCTCACCCTGCCCTCATCGGCGTAAACCTTCCCACCCATGCCCCTCGTCCTCTCCCTCGCCACCACCGCCCGATGGACCTTCCGCGAAGCCCCCGCCGGCCCCCGCGCCCGCCGCTCCGCCGCCGGCTGGCTGCCCGCCTCGGTGCCCGGCTGCGTGCACACCGACCTGCTGCGCGCCGGCAAGATCCCCGACCCCTTCCACGGCACCAACGAGCTCGACCTCCAGTGGATCGAGGAGCGCGACTGGGAATACCGGGCCGAGTTCACCGCCCCCCCATCCCTCCTCGCCGAGCGGGTGGTCGAGCTCTGCGCCGACGGCCTCGACACCGTCGCCACCGTCCACGTGAACGGCAAAAAAATCGCCGCCACCGACAACATGTTTGTCGCCTGGCGCTGGGATATCCGCCGGCACCTCCGCCCCGGGAAAAACGAACTCCTCCTCCGCTTCACCAGCGCCCTCGACTACATCCGCACCCACCGCACCGAGTTTTCCCCCCCGCGCGAATCCTGCGACCCGGTCGGCAACTGCCAGCGCATCCGCAAACAACCCTGCCAGTTTGGCTGGGATTGGGGCCCCCGCTTCGTCACCGCCGGCATCTGGCGCGACCTCCGCCTCGAGGCCTGGACCGGACTTCGCCTCGCCGATCTCGTCGTCGATCAGAAACACGAGCGCGATGCCCGCGGCCGCACCAGCGTCGCCCTGCGCCTCGCCCCCGAACTCTCCGGTCCGGCGACCGGCCAGACCCTCACCCATCGCGCCACCCTCAGCCTGCGCGGCGCCGAGGTCGCCCGCGCCGAGTTCACCACCGCGGAGCACCTCCTCTCCGTGCCCGCACCCGAGCTCTGGTGGCCCGCCGGCCAGGGAGGCCAGAGCCTCTACGATCTCGTCGTCACCACCAGGGACGCCTCCGGTCGCGCCCTCGGCACCATCACCAAACGCCTCGGCCTCCGCTCCCTCGAGCTTGACCGCTCGCCCGACGCCAAGGGCCGCCACTTCCGCTTCATCGTGAACGGACGCCCCATCTTCCTCAAAGGCGCCAACTGGATCCCCGCCCACGCCTTTGTCGCCGGGCTCGGCCGGGAAGATTTCGCCCGCGACCTCCACGCCGCCGCCCAGGCCCACATGAACTGCATCCGGGTCTGGGGCGGAGGCGTCTACGAGAGCGAATACTTCTACGACCTCTGCGACGAACTCGGCCTGCTCGTGTGGCAGGACTTCATGTTCGCCTGCATGCTCTACCCCCACGACGAGAGCTTTCTGGCCAGCGTGCGCCTCGAGGCCGCCCACCAGACCCGCCGACTCCGCCACCGCGCCTGCCTCGCGCTCTGGTGCGGCAACAATGAGCTGGTCCAGATCAACGGCCGCAGCCTGCGCGAAGACCCCGCCCTCCGCGCCGGCTACGAAGCGCTTTTCCACGGCGTGCTCGCCGAGGCCGTCTCCACCCACTCCCCCGCCACCCCCTACATCCCCACCTCCGAATGGCGCGACACCTTCGAAAACGGCCATGAACACGGCGAACGCGAGGGCGACACCCACTTCTGGGACGTCTGGCATGCCCGTAAACCGGTCAAGGACTACGAACGCTACCGCTTCCGCTTCTGCTCCGAGTTCGGCATGCAGAGCTACAGCTCCGCCGCCACCAACGCCACCTTCGCCCCCGCCGGCCGGGACAACATCTTCGGACCC
>JBILUB010000223.1:0-4653 GCA_044371245.1 Opitutaceae bacterium | reverse complement strand
CGCCCGCGATGTTGTCGAGGGGCACGAGCTTGAGTTTCGAGGCGGGGGCGCTGCTTTTGTCCGAGCATGTGGAAGATCGAGTATCGCCGGTATCGCCTGCCTTTTCGCCAGACGGTGCGCAGCGCGCATGGACCGTGGGTAGCGCGTGAGGGTTTGCTGATCCGGGCGGAGCCACTTGACTCACCGGGGCTTCCGGTGGGCTGGGGAGAAGCGGCGCCGATCGAGTGGTTCGGCACGGAGTCGCCGGCCGAAGCAGAGACCGCGCTCGCGGGTCTGGAGGGCAGGGCGGAGAATCTGGCCGACGCGCTATCGAGGGTGCCGGAAGCGTGTCGGGCTACGCGTGCGGGACTGGCGGCGGCGTTGGGGGGCGTTACCCCGGCTCCCGGCCGCTTGGAGGACGTCGCTTTCTTGCCGGTGGCTGGTTTGCTGCCGGCGGGGCGAGCGGCCCTCGCGGCGGTGGGTGAACGGGTCGAGATGGGCTTTCGGGTTTTTAAGTGGAAAGTGGGAGTGGAGCCGGCAGCCGAGGAGTGGGCGGTGTTGGACGATTTGCTGGCGCGTTTGCCCTCGGGAGCGAAGTTGAGGCTGGATGCCAATGGGGCCTGGGATCGGCGCACCGCCGAGCGTTGGCTGGAGCGCGCCGCCGAGCGTCCGATCGAGTATGTGGAGCAGCCTTGTTTCGCGGGCCCGGGGTCGAGTTCGACCGAGCGTAGGCGGGCGGAGGATCTGCTGCGGGGCTTGGCGGCGGATTTTCCCGTGCCTCTGGCTCTGGATGAGTCGGTGAGCTCGGCCGACGATGTCGCGCGTTGGCTGGCCGATGGCTGGTCCGGGATATGGGTTTTGAAACCGGCTTTGCTGGGGGAGCCGGGGCCGATCTTGGCGCGGTTGGCGGCACTGCGGGCCGAGGTGGTATTCGGCTCGGCTTTGGAGACTGCGGTGGGGGCACGCGGGGCGCTCGAGCTGGCCTTTGCCTGGGCGGAGGCGCGTGGCGGCGGTCTGACCGAGCGGCGAGCCCTGGGCTTCGGCGTCTGGCCTTTGTTTATCGATCCTCGAGCGGATGCCGCTCTGCGCGGTCCTTTCGTGCGGCGCGAGGACTTGCTGAGGATCGATCCGGTGCTTCTCTGGGATTCGTTGGCGTAGGCGCTGGCTCCCCCATAAAGGGATATGGCGCGAGCGAGGCGGCGAGGGGCCGAGCCCGAGCCCGAGCCCGAGCCCGAGCCCGAGCCCGAGCCCGAGCCCGAGCCCGAGCGCGGCGTTCGCGAGGATCAGTTTTTCGGGGTAGCCTTGACCTCGATGACGTCGTGAGGAGCCGCCTCTTTTTGTCCGGCGGGGCTGACTCGGATGTAGCGAGCCTTGGCCCGGAGCGCGGGCAGATCGCCGGCCCCGAGGTAGCCCATGCCGCTCTGGAGGCCGCCGACGAGGTTGGCCAACACGTCGTCGGTGCTGCCTGAGACCTCTTTGAGCGCTTCGATGCCTTCGGCGGTGAGTTTGCGGGTGTGGTCGGTTTTGTCGTGGCCGTAGCGAGCGGCACTGCCGGCCTGCATGGCGGCGAGGGAGCCCATGCCGCGGTACTGTTTATAGAGTTTACCGTTGATCTCCATGATCTCGCCGGGCGCTTCGCGGCAGCCGGCCAGCAAACCGCCCAGGATGACGCCGTCGGCGAGGGTGAGCGCTTTGACGATATCGCCGGACTTGGTGATGCCGCCGTCGGCGAGAATCTTTACGCCTTTGCGGGCGGCGGCGCGGGTGGCGACGTACAGGGCGGTAAGCTGGGGAATGCCCACGCCGGCGACGATGCGGGTGGTGCAGATCGAGCCGGGGCCTTGGCCGACTTTGATGACGTTGGCCCCGCAATCGGCGAGGTACTCCACGCCGGCTCCGGAGGTGACGTTGCCGGCGATGATGGTGAGGGAGGGAAAGGTGGAGCGGATGAGGCGCACCATCTCGCCTACGCCGGCGGTGTGACCGTGGGCGGTGGAGATGGCGACGGCGTCGATGTGTTCGTCGACGAGGTGGCCCACGTGGGTGAGGATTTTTTCCTGATCGAGGCGCCCGTCAGGCAGGCGCACCGGGGCGATGGCGGCGCCGGCGACGAGGCGGAAATCGGTGTCGCGCGAGGGCTTCCGGCGGGACTTGGCATCGGTGATGATGCGGTCGATGTCGGAGAAGGTGACCAGGCCGCGGAGGCGGTCTTCGTCGTCGACGACGAGCATCTTGTGGATGCCGATGTTTTCGGTGAAGAAAGCGTCGGCGGCTTTGATGGGATCGGGCGAGAGCCGGCGCTGGTTTACGGTGAGGAGCTGGGCGCGCGGGGTCATGCACTGCGCGACGCTGCGGGCCTTGTAGCGCTCGCGCACCGCGGATCCGGGGAGGAGGCCGACGAGTTTGCCGGTGGCATCGAGGACGGGAAAGGTGCGGAAGCCGTATTTCTTGATCTCAACCAGGGCGAGGATGTCGCCGATGAGCTGGTCGGGGGTGACGGTGATGGGGTCCTGGATGAGGCCGTGGACGTGGCGTTTCACGCGCGCGACCTCTTTGACCTGATCTTTGCCACTCATGTTGTAGTGGAGGAGGCCGAGGCCGCCGTTCAGTGCCATGGCGATGGCCATGCGGGACTCGGTGACCGTATCCATGTCCGAGGAGACGACCGGGATGGAGAGTCGAAGAGCCTCGGAGAGCGCGGTGGCGGTGTCGGCCTCCTTGGGCAGGATGTCGGAGTAGAGGGTGGCGAGCGAGACGTCGTCGAAGGTCAGGGCGACAGGGAGATTCGCCGCGAAGAAACGATCGGCTGGCAGGTAGAAGTCAGCGTCGACGGTGGACTCGCTGGGTGGGACGACGGACGAGGCAACGGGATTCATGAGTTGCCGGGGAATGAGTAGGGCGGCGAAGGGCGCGCGCAAACGATTTTTGGTCCTCGCGCTCGGCTCGTGGAGCGAGCGCGGGCTTGCGAGGCGGGGGAGCGGGGCGACAGGGTGTGGGGTTTCCCATAACCATTTCTCCGGATCTTTTTTTCATGAGTCCTGTTCGTGTGCGCTTCGCGCCCAGTCCCACCGGTTTTTTCCATATCGGCAGCGCCCGTACGGCGTTGTTCAACTGGCTGTACGCCCGGCACACCGGGGGCACGTTTATCCTGCGGGTGGAGGACACGGACAAGGAGCGCAATTCGGAGGCCTTTCTCGATGTGATCTACGATTCGCTGCGTTGGCTGGGGCTAAACTGGGACGAGGGTCCGCAGGAGCGGGGCTGCGGTGGGGGAGGGCACGGGCCCTACCGACAGAGTGAGCGGGCGGCGATTTATGCCGAGTATCTGGCCAAGCTGAAAGCGGCGGGCCGGACCTACGAGAAAGACGGGGCGGTGTGGTTCCGGATGCTGGGCGAGCGCCATGAGGTCTACGACGAGCATCGCAAAAAGACGGTGGAGAAGGTGAAGGCCGCGCCCGTGGTGATCGAGGATGCGATCCGGGGTCGCGTGGAACGGGTGGAGGACGAGGACTTCGTGTTGGTGCGCTCGGATGGGAATCCCGTTTTCCACCTGGTAAACGTGGTGGACGACATCGCGATGCGGATCACGCACGTGATCCGCGGGGAGGACCACCTGTCGAACACGAGCAAACATGTGGCCTTGTTTGAGGCCTTTGGGGTGAAGCCGCCGATCTTCGCGCATATCCCGCTGATTCTAAAACAGAACGGCCCGGGGAAAATGTCGAAGCGCGATCAGGGGGCGCTGATCGAGGAGTATCAGAAGCGTGGATACCTGCCGGAGGCGGTGGTGAACTACATCGCTCTGCTGGGCTGGAATCCGGGGGATGATCGGGAGAAGCTCGGGGTGGAGGAGATCGTGCGGCTTTTTGATCTGCCCGCGGTCAACCAGAGCAACGCGCGCTTCGACGAAAAGAAGATGGCGCACATGAACATGCTCTACCTGCTGGCCCTGCCGCCGGAGGAGTTTGTGGCGAGGGCGCGGGCATTTTTCGCGGCGCAGGGGGTTTTTGCGAAGTCTGGCCCAGGCGAGCCCGAAGCCGGCTTTTTTTCGGAGGTGATGGGCCTGGCGCAGCCTAAGATCAAGGGGCTGGAGGAGCTGCCGGCCTACACGGCTTATTTCTGGAGCGAGCAGTATCCGACGGATGAAAAGGCGCGGGCCAAGGCCTGGGGCAAAGGGGACCCCGCCGCGCGGCTGGCTGAGCTGGGGGAGTGTCTGGGGACCGCGGATTTCGCGAGCGACGGCAGCATCGAGGCGGCGATCAAGAGCCTGGCGGAGGGGCGTGGACTGGGTTTTGGCGATTACCAGGCGGTGGCGCGGGTGGCGGTGACGGGGCTGGCGGCGGGCCCGAGCATAACGGCTATTTTCCGCCTGCTCGGGCGGGAGCGGGTGCTGGCGCGCCTAGCCCGGGCGGGCGGAGCGTAGCCCGAAAAGGGGACCGACCGTAGCGGCCGCGGGCGCCTGAGCCTAGAACCGGAAGTAGCCGCAGATCATCTCGCGCAAGCTGTTGACCACCTGACGAGCGCATCGACCGCTCGACGCACCTTCCAGGTGCGCCTTCGGGTCGCTGCGCTCGCCATCTGGTTCAACATCTTGCGCGATTTTTCGCCGGGGCTACTGCCGGATCTAGGCTGAGTGCTCCCGGGAGGGGAGCCGCGTGGGTGCGGGTGGCTTTG
>JBILUB010000222.1:0-4666 GCA_044371245.1 Opitutaceae bacterium | reverse complement strand
TCATCCGCAGCGAGGAGGAGAGCTTCGGCCGCACGATCGATCGCGGACTGGCCATCTTCAACAAAGCCGCCTCGGGCGCCACGCTCGTCACCGGAGCCGTCGCCTTTGAACTGGCCGACACCTACGGCTTCCCGCTCGACATGACGCAGCTCCTCGCCACCGAGCGCGGCCTCGCGGTCGACACCGCCGAGTTCGAACGCCTCCTCGACGAGCAGCGCAAGCGCGGCCAGGCCTCGACCAAGAAAACCATCATCGTCGCCGCCACCGAAGGCGCCGAGGCCCCCGCCGCCCAGCCCACCCCCTTCATCGGCTACGTCATCGAGAAATCCCAGTCCTTCGCCGTCACCATCACCGACCTCGTCCAGTCCGGCGACGACACCTACCTCGTCTTTGACCGCAGCCCCTTCTACGCCGAGATGGGCGGCCAGCTCGGCGACTGCGGCGTCCTCCTCGCCTCCGGCCAGGCCGTGCAAATCGGCGACACCATCAAGGACAAGTCCGGCCGCCACCTCCACAAGGTCTCCAACCTCGAAGGCCGCCTCCTCCCCGAGGCCCCCCGCGGCTCCCGCCCCGTATCCATGGAGCACCTACGCTCCATCCTCGGCCACACCGCCGAGGCCGGGGTCAACATGATCCACCGACGCGCCATCCAGCGCCACCACAGCGCCACCCACCTCCTTCACTTCGCGCTGCGGCGCGTGCTCGGCACCCACGTGCGCCAGGCCGGCTCCCTCAACGCCCCCGACCGCCTCCGCTTCGACTTCGCCCACTTCGAGGCCCTCAACCCCGCCCAGCTCCGCGAGATCGAGCACATCGTCAACTGGCGCATCCTCGACAACGCCGAGGTCCGCGGCTTCGAGACCGACTTCGACAAAAAACCCGCCGGCACCCTCGCCTTCTTCGGCGAGAAGTACGGCGCCCGCGTCCGCGTCGTCGACATCGGCGGCTACAGCCGCGAGCTCTGCGGCGGCACCCACGTCAACACCACCGGCGAGATCGGCCTCTTCAAAATCGTCTCCGAAGGCGCGGTCGCCGCCGGCACCCGCCGCCTCGAGGCCGTCTGCGGCCAGGCCGCCTACGACTACGTCGCCGCCGAGGAAGGCCGCCTCCACCTCCTCGCCGAGAAAGTCGGCGCCCCCGTCTCGCAGCTCGAGCAGCGCCTCGCCTCCCTCCTCGCCGAAAAAGCCGAGCAGGAGAAAAAACTGAAGAGCCTCGAACAACAGGCCGCCTCCGCCCTCGCCGCCCAGCTCGTCGCCTCCGCCACCACCCGCGACGGCCTCCCCTTCGTCTCCGCCCTCGTCACCGTCGACGGCCCCGAGGCCCTCCGCGGCCTCGGCTCCCAGGTCCTCTCCCGCCTCGGCGAAAACGGCGTCGTCCAGCTCGGCTGCGCCCTCGGCGAAAAAGCCAGCGTCGTCGCCCTCTGCGGTCCGGCCGCGATCCGGGCCGGCCAAAACGCCGGCAAGATCGTCCAGGCCCTCGTCGCCCGCCTCGACGGCAAAGGCGGCGGCAAACCCGACGTCGCCATGGGCGGCGGCAAAAACGTCGCCCAGCTCGCCGCCGTGCTCGCCTCCTGAGCCCCTCCCCATGCAAAAAGCCGCGATCCTCCGCAAAATCAGCACCGAAAAAGTCGTCGCGCTCATCCGCGCCGACGGCCCCGACGGCCTGCTCGACTGCGCCCGCGCCCTCGCCGCCGGCGGCCTCACCTCGATCGAGCTCACCATGACCACGCCCGGCGCCCTCCGCATGCTTGAGCGCGCCACCACCGAGCTGCCCGACTTCCTCTTCGGCCTCGGCACCGTGCTCGACGCCGAGACCGCCCGCGCCGGTATCCTCGCCGGCGCCCGCTTCATCGTCACCCCCGCCCTTCGCCCCGACGTCATCACCCTCTGCCGCCGTCACTCCGTGCCGGTCTTCTGCGGGGCCCTAACACCCACCGAGGTGCTCCAGGCCTGGGAACTCGGCGCCGACGCCGCCAAGGTGTTTCCCGCCGAGTTCTTCGGCCCCGCCTACATCAAATCGCTCAAGGCCCCGCTGCCCCAGATCGAGCTCGTGCCCACCGGCGGCGTCACCGCCGAGAATGTCGGCGAGTTCCTCAAGGCCGGCGCCTTCGCCACCGCCGCGGGCAGCTCCCTCGTCGAAGCCAAAGCCCTGAAGGAAAAAAACTGGGCCGCGATCACCGCGCGCGCCCAAGCCTTTGTCCGCGCCGTCGCCGCGGCGAGCGCGCCGGCCTGAGCAGCCCGCCGGCCCGCCCCCCGGCTCTGCCGGGATCCTCCAGCTCAGGCCCCCTTCGCCCGGGCGAAGGCGGCCTCGGCCGCGTCCCAGTTGAGCACCTGCCAAAAGGCCTTCACGTAGTCCCCGCGACGATTCTGGTACTCGAGGTAGTAGGCGTGCTCCCACACATCCAGACAGATCAACGGCTCCGCGCCCACCGTCAGCGGTGAATCCTGGTTCGCCGTCGACATCACCTTCAGCCCCCCTTCGTGCCGGACCAACCAGGCCCAGCCGCTCCCGAAACGCCCCGCCGCCGCCTGCGCGAACTCCGCCTTAAACGCCTCCAAGGAGCCGAACCGCTCGACGATCGCCGCCCGCAGCGGACCCGCCCGATACTCGGTCGGCGGCGCCAGCAACTCCCAGAAAAACGTGTGGTTGAGATGACCCCCGAGCTGGTTGCGCAACGCCGTCCGCAGCGGCTCCTCAAACGATTCCAACCTCGTGATCAACTCGCCCGCGTCCAGCTCGCGCAGCTCGGGCCGCGACTCCAGCGCCTTGTTCGCCGCGGTGATGTAGCTCTGGTGATGCTTCGTGTGGTGGATCTCCATCGTCCGCGCGTCGATGTGCGGCGCGAGCGCGTCGTAGGCGTAGGCGAGCTTCGGCAACACGAAGGGCGCCCGCAGCGAGGAGGCCGCGCTCGGGGCCGACACCGCGGCGACCGACTGGGCCAGGGCGCCGGCCCGCCCGAGCGACACCAGGGCCGCCCCCACGCCCAGAGCTTGGATAACGGCACGACGCGACGCGGGCAAAGCGGTGGGATGCATGTCACCCAGCAGAAGCGCGCCCCCGCCCCGCGCAAATCGCCGCGACAATTAAACCTAGATCCGGCAGTAGCCCCGGCGAAAGATCGCGCAAGATGTTGAACCAGATGGCGAGCGCAGCGACCCGAAGGCGCACCTGGAAGCTGCGTCGAGCGGTCGATGCGCTCGGCAGGTGGTCAACAGCTTGCGCGAGATGAGCTGCGGCTACTGTCGGTTCTAGGTTAAATCCCCCCTTCGACTTCAGCCCCGGGCGCCGACCGGGCCCGCGCAACGGTAGCCCACCCCATGCACCGTCACGATCGCGACCGGCCGCTCCGGGTCCGCCTCCACCTTTTTTCGCAGCTGCGCGACATGCTGGTCCAGCGTGCGCGTGGTCCCGGTGTAGCCCAGGCCCCAGACCGCGTTGAGCAACTGGTCCCGGGTCAGCGTCTCGCCCGCGTGCGCCGCAAACACCTCGGCCAGACGCAGCTCGCGCGCCGTCAGCGACTCCGGCGCCCGACCCGGCAGACGCGCCTCGTACCCGCGCCGATCGATCTCCGCCCCGCCCAGACGAAACACCGCGGGCAGATTCGCCCCGGACGCCTCGGCCGCCGCCGCCGCGCAGGCCCGGCCCCGCCTCAACAGGGCCTCCACCCGCGCGAGCAGCTCATGCACCCCGAAGGGTTTCACCACGTAGTCGTCGGCCCCCAGCTTCAGACCCACCACCTTGTCCACCTCCTCCCCCTTGGCGGTCAGGAAAAGGATCGGCACCGTGGCGCCCGCGGCCCGCAGTCCACGACAGACGTCGTAGCCGCTCGAGCGCGGCATCATCACGTCGAGCACGACCAGATCGTAACGACCTTGTGGATACAGCTTGAGCGCCTGCGCGCCGTCCGAGGCGGCTACCACCTCGTAGCCCTCGCTCTCGAGCGTGGCCACCAGGCCCAGGCGGATCGGGGCGTCGTCCTCGGCGATCAGGATGCGTGCTTTCATGAAATTTTCGGCGACGGGACGGACCCGGCGGCGCCACCGGGCGGCAGGCTGAGCACAAAAGCCGCGCCGCCCCCCGGACGCGACTCGCACCCCAGCTCACCCCCCAGCCCGCGCGCCAGCTGCCGCGCGATGCTCAGGCCCAGACCGGCGCCTCCCTTCTCCGCGGTCAGGCGATCATCCACCCGGTGAAACTTCTCAAAAATCCGCTCCCGCTGCTCCTCCGGCACTCCGGGTCCGCGATCCCCGACCACCAGGCGCACCGCGCCGTCGCTCTCCCGCGCGACCGCCAGCGCCACCTCGCCGCCCCCGGCCGCGTACTTGCACGCGTTGTCGACCAGATTGAGCAGGATCTGCTCGAGCGCCTCCCGGTCGCTGGTGCAGACGAGCGCCTCCGGCCCCTCCAGCCGCAGCGCCAGCCCGGCCTCCGCCACCCGCGGCCCGTGGACCTCGCCGAAGCGACGCAGCTCCGCCACGAGATCGAACTCGGCCGGGGCGAACTGCTTTTTCCCCTGCTCCAGTCGGCTGAAATCGAGCACGTTGCCCACCAGGCG
Source organism: Opitutaceae bacterium (assembly GCA_044371245.1). GTDB lineage: Bacteria > Verrucomicrobiota > Verrucomicrobiia > Opitutales > Opitutaceae > IMCC26134_A. Next base: position 111 of record JBILUB010000222.1, on the reverse strand, counting down.
GGCGAGGCGCTGCGTCTCCTGGCCGATGGTGGCGAGATAGTCCGCGCGCTTCGCCTCGTCCCGCACCCGCCCTTGGGCGAGCAGTTCGGCATACAGTCGGATCGTGGTCAG
>JBILUB010000221.1:0-4669 GCA_044371245.1 Opitutaceae bacterium | reverse complement strand
CGCGCTCGAGCATACCGATGTCGCCGAGCTCGCGCGCGCCGCCGCGGCGCGGATCCCCTCTGCGGCGGAGGGCTTGGCGCTGTCCCGCATGGCGATGTTTATCGGCAACAAACTGGTGGGGGAGGATCCGGACTGGATGACCAACGTGCCGCTCGCCCGCGGTCGGGATTTTTCAACCTGGATCCTGCTTTATGCGGACACCCGCCATCCGGCGGAGACGGACGCCGCGGTAGTCGCCGCCCAGACCTTCTACTCCGGGCTGGATGCGGATACGCGCTCGCGGGTGGCCCTCGTGTTCGTCGAGGTCAACGGCTCCGCGGAGGGTATCGCTGCGGTCGCGGCGAGACATCGTCCGGGCTTTCAGGCGCTGCCGGGGTATTTGTCCGCCGGATACACCAGAGCCTTCGCGCATTTCGAGGCCGGGGAATCTCCGCCGCTTTGGGTCAAGGTGAACGAGGCGGGCACGGTGCTGGCGCGGCACGTCGGCGCCGACGGTGTGCCGGAGGCTTTCTGGTCGCTGGATCCGGTGCGCCGTTAAGAAGCAAGGGCGGATGCGAGGAGCGAGTTCGGACCGGACTTCAGCGGGCGGACAGACTCTCCCGGTGGCGGGCGGCGATCTGCTCCGAGTTTACCCCGGTTTTTTTCATGTGATCCGAGGCGTAGAGGCGGGAGTTTACCCAGTTCACCCGCCGCCCCGGCATCGGCGCCGGCCCCGCAGGTGCATCGGCGGGCACGGGTGTCTCCGCCGTCGCCGGCTGGTCGCTTGGCGTCTCGGTCCGGGCGCCGCCCTCACGCGGAGCCCGTGCGCCGGGCTCGGTGTCCGGAGTGCCCAAGGGGCCGGACGGGGGCGCTGGCAGGTGCAGGGAACGCGCGGCTCGGGCCCGGGCTCCGGCCGCGGTGGCGAGTGTCGGCCCGGATGGGGGCGGGCTGGGGGACCACTCCGAGCGGGCTGAGAGGGCAAGTCCGTCCCGGGCGAATATTTTGCCCGTGGCCAAATCGAGGGCGCGACGCTGGCCTTCGTGCTCCACCGCGCACTGGGGCCACCGGCCTTCGCTGCCGAGCACGAGAAGATCGTCGAAACGTTGGCCCGCTCGCAGCCAGGCGGCGGTGCCGCTGACCCGGTCGTAGATGCTGAAGATTTCGGTCGAGCCATCCCGCACCGCGGCCCGGAGTTCGTAGCGTTCCTGGGTCTCAGCCATGACGGGACAGGAGGCCGCGAGCAGGCCGAAAAGCAGGCCGCCCGCCAAGAGGGCGGGTCTGGCATGGGCGGCGGTCGGTTGGGAGGACCGGGTCATGGGCATGGTTTCTCGCAGGACGCCCTGTTCGCCGCCAGCGGCAAGGCGCGTCCGTGTGACGGAACGGAAGCGAACACGTGACTAGCGAGTGAAAACTGCAGCGCGCCCGGTGAGTGCCGCGGCCGGGAGGAGGGAAAAGCAAAACCCCGCTCCGGAGCGCGGAGCGGGGTTTTGGAAAGTGGCTGCCCGATAAGGACTCGAACCTTAACAAGCAGAGTCAGAATCTGCTGTGCTACCATTACACCATCGGGCAGTGAAAGATCTTGCCGTGACAAAACGTGGCGGGAGGAGTCCACCTGGAGCCGGCGACTGGAGTCGAACCCGCAACCGCCTGTTTACAAAACAGGTGCTCTACCATTGAGCTACACCGGCGACAGAGGTCGCAAAGGGATGTCAGGGAGGCTGAAAGAACGGGGTGATTCGCCGCGAAGCGGACCGGAAAGTGGTGGTTCCCCAGGGACTCGAACCCTGAACCAATTGATTAAGAGTCAACTGCTCTACCATTGAGCTAGGAAACCAAAAAACGGAGGGACGAAAACTCACTTTCCCCCCCGGCCTGTCAACGTCGTTTTCCACGAATGCTCGGTCGAGCCCGGCCGGGACGGGCCCGGGCTCGACAGGCGCCGGGGCGGTCCGCCCTGTTGGAGGGATGGAGATTCACTTCCTCGGGTCGGGCACTTCGCACGGTGTGCCCATGCTCGCCTGTGATTGCGCGGTGTGCCGCTCGGAGGATCCGCGCGATCAGCGTACTCGTGCCTCGGTCCACGTGGTGATGAACGGTCTGCGGATCCAGGTGGACGCGACGCCGGAATTTCGCCTGCAGGCGCTGCGGGCCAAGATCGCGGCGATCGATCTGTTCGTGCTCACCCATGGGCACGCCGACCATGTGCTGGGCATGGATGATTTGCGCCGTTACTGCGATTTAAAGGAGGATGGGGTATTGCCGGTTTACTGCTCGGACGAAGGGGAGCGTCGGATCCGGGCGATTTTCCCCTACGCGATACCGGCGCCGGGGGTGGCTCCGGTGCGGGATGGATACGCGAGGTTTGACCTGCGGCGCATGCCGGCGCGCCTCGAACTCGAGCAAGGGGTGATCGAGAGCACGCCTTTGCCCCATGGAAGGGTGGACACCCTCGGCCTGGTGTTCACCGAGCGCGGCAGCGGGGCGCGTTTCGCCTACTACACGGACTGCAAGCATGTGCCGCCGGCGGCGCGGGAGCTGGCTCGCGGCGCGGATCTGCTCGTTCTGGACGGACTGCGACCGAGTCCGCACCCGACTCATCTCTCGATCCCGGAGGCTCGCGCCGAGGCGGCGTTGATCGCCGCGAAGCGCACCTACCTGACGCATATCGCCCACGCGGCCCGCCATCGGGACGGCGATGCGCTCGGCCCCGAGGTGCAGGGTTTCGTGCACGACGGCTGGAGCCTGAGTCTGTAGCCGGCCGGGAGGAAGCGGCCGGCGTCGGGAAGGGCGGGGTTAAGGGGTATCGCAATTATGGATACACTCGATTCGCTGACCGCCGGGCACGAGGGGCCGCGGCGTCCGGCGGCGTGCGGCAACGTGGCGGGGTGTTTCCCAAAATCGTGCCGGGCGCTTGCGCCTCGGGCCGAGCCCCGATTGAGAAGGGTCTGTGACTCCTCCCTCCATCTCTCCGCGGGAACTGGCGGCTCTTTTGGCCGAGGGACCGGAATTGACCGTGATCGACGTGCGCACGCCGGCCGAGTTCGGCGCCCTCCATGCGAGTCCGGCGAGAAACCTGCCCCTGGCCGAGCTCTCTGTCCCGGCCCTCGCCGCGCTCGGGCACACGGATCCGGGGCAGGCGATCTACGTGTTGTGCCAGAGCGGGGATCGCGCGGTCGCAGCTTGCAGGGAGTTGAGCAAGGGGGGCTTTGGCGGGGCGCGAGTGGTGGCAGGCGGCACGGCGGCTTGGCTGGCCGCGGGCCTGCCGGTGGAGCGGGGCACGCCGCGGGGTATCGGTCTGGAGCGCCAAGTGAGGATCGCGGCCGGTGTCCTGATTGTCCTGGGGGTGGGACTCGCCCAGCTGGTCCATCCCGGTTTCGTCTGGATCGCGGGGCTCGTCGGAGCGGGGCTGGTGTTTGCCGGAGTGACCGGGGCGTGCGGGATGGGCGTTCTGCTCGCGAAAGCGCCGTGGAACCGTCGGTAGGGGAAATAAAAAAGCCGTCCCGGTGCAGAAGCGCACGGGACGGCGAAAGGAAGGGAGAAATCGGTCAGGCAGGAGCTCAGTCCATCGCAGGCATGGAGACCATGGCGGTACGGGAGCGATCTTGGCCGGGGGCCTTGGCGAAAAACTCGAGGAGGTGGCTGACCTCGGTGTAGCCTTCGGCGCGGAGTTGGTCCTCCACCACGCGGATCGCCTGCGCCAGACGGGAGCTGGTCTCGAGGTCGAGGTTGCGGATCTCTTCGCCGTCTTTGGCCACGACGTGGTAGGTGGCGTCCTTGCGGTCGCTAAGCTGGTACAGGCTCGTGCCGTTGTGGAAGAAAGAGCGACGCACGAGGCCGATCTCCTCGAAGGCGGCGAGGCACCGATAAACGGTGACGAGATCGCAGGAGCGATTACGCAACTCACCATGGATCTGCTCGATGCTCACGGGCTGGCCGCGGGCGATGAGCACGCCCAGGATGGCGATGCGCGGCTGCGTGATACGCAGTCCAGCTTCGCGCAAACGTGCGCATGCGGCCTCGACCCGTTTTTGCGGATCCAGGATTTCGCCGCCGGTGAGCAGCGGGTGGTTGGTCTGAGTGGAAGCAATCATGGTCTTCTTGCGACTAGGAGGCAGATGACGGGTGTCACCATCGCGAAACACAAACTGTAAAACCCGCCCGACTCTGGGTAGTATTACGCGTAATCAGTAGCCGGAGCAAGCGAGCGGCAGGTGCTGGGAATGCAGGCTGAGATTGCGCCGTTAGGGCACTTCACCATTTTCCTGCCACGCCGCCGATGCCCGACCTGGATTTGAACAAGATCATCCACCTCATCCGCAAGGAGGATCCCCGCTTCGAAAAGCAGGCGTATCTGTTTATCCGTGATGGGTTGGAGCATGCGGTGAAGGAACTCAAAAAACGGGATGCCGTTCGCGCCAAGGTCTCCCGCCACGTCACGGGCCGGGAGCTTTCCGAAGGTCTCCGGGATTACGCGCTCGAGCAGTACGGGCCGCTGGCCAAGACCGTGCTAAACTCCTGGGGTTTGAGTGAGACGATCCACTTCGGCGACATCGTGTATAACTTTATTGAATACGGCGTCTTCAGTAAGACCGACTCCGATCGCAGGGAGGATTTCGCAGACGTCTTTCGTTTCGACGAGGCCTTGGAGGGCCCTTTTTTGCCCCGGTCCCCACGCCGCCCGTCTCCGAGC
>JBILUB010000220.1:0-4672 GCA_044371245.1 Opitutaceae bacterium | reverse complement strand
CGCGATAGTGCAGGCGGTAGCGCTGGGTCCACTCCGGCCGACCCTCCGCCTCCACCTCGAGGATCAGCTCCTCCGCCCCCGCCACATCGGGCAGGATCAGCACCGGCGCCGGCCCCTCCGTGTTCTCCCCCGCCGCCGCGCCCGGGCACGGCCAGAACGCGACCTCGATCGTAGTGCCTCCGCCGATACGCAGCGTGGCCCGCACCCGCGCGGCCGGCACCGGACGCGGACTATCGTTGAGCAGCCACAGCTCCGCCGCGAAGCGTTCCCCGTTGCGCCAGGAAAACTTCGCCATCCGCGCGCACAAGGCCACCGGGCGGCAGGCCGAGGCCGCCGCGGCGTAGGCCGGCTTCGGCCGCGCCGGCCAGTTCACCAGCGAGTTGTTCGCCACCGAGGGCCAGGGCTCGTTGAAACACCAGTTCAGCGCCATCGCGCAGCGCGGCTTCTGCCGACGCGCCTCCTCGTAGATGAATTTAAAGCCCTCGCACTGCAGCCACTCCCCGCGCTCCACCATCTCCTCCAGACCGCGCGGCTCGCCGAAATAGTGCGCCAGCGTCCCCAGGCACAACCACGCGTCACGAAAGTAGGCCCAGGCTCCCAGCCCATGATGCGTCTCCCACGCGGTGCCCATCCGCGGCGGCCACAGCTCGCCCGCCGGCACCACCTCCCGGATCACCTCCACCGGCGAGGGCCCGGAACACCCGAACTCGGTGTAGGCCGTGGCGCGCGCGCCGCCGAAAATCTCATGAACCTCGCGCCCCTCCTTGTCGCGAAACACATAGTGCCCGTGCGCCATGCCGTCCACCGGGGCGGTGGGCAGGAAAGGGATGTCGCCATCGAGCCGGTAGCAGTTCGCGTTCAGCAAACGCAGCGCCTTGCGCTGGTCCGTCATCCCGCTCCACGCGTTGAACAGCTCGTTGCCGCCGCACCACAGCACGTGCGAAGCATGCTGGCGCACGCGACGGATGATCGCGACCGACTCGCGCTCGAGCACCCGCAGATACGCCGGGTCGTCCTCGTAGGGCAGGCAGGCGAGCGGAAACTCCGTCCACACCATCACCCCGAGCTCGTCGCAAAGCTCATAAAAACACTCCCGGTTCACGATCGCGCCACCCCAGCAACGCAGCAGGTTGAAGTGCGCCTCCCGGACCAGCCGCAGCAGCGGCTCGCACCGCTCGCGATCGATCCGCGCCGGGAAAATATCGGGCGGGATCCAGTTGCTCCCCCGGCAAAAAATCGCCCGCCCGTTGATCTCGAGCGTGATCGGCGGATGCGTGCGCGACTTCGGGAAATCCGCCGGCCGGCTCCACTCCTCCTCGTTCATCACCAGACGCACCCGGCGAAATCCCGCGCGCCGCCGCGCCCGGTCGAGCACCCGCCCCTCCTCGCCCAGCAGGGTCCACTCGATCGTGTAGAGCGGCTGCGGACCGTGGTCGTGCGGCCACCACAGCTCCACCGCCTCGAGGTCAAACTCCACCCGCGCCCCACCCGCGCCCACGCTCGCCACCGCCTCCCGCTCCAGCCGCCCGTCCGGCGCCAGCATCCGCACCCGCGCGCTCTCCGCCTCACCCTCGATCTCCAGGCTCAACACCACGCGCGCGCGACGCGTCTGCGGATCGAGCTCCTGGGCGAAATCATGGTGCACGATCCGCCCCCCTGGGTGGACCACCAGCCGGGCTTCCTGCCAAATGCCGCTCGGCACCAGCCTCGGATGCCAGTCCCAACCGTAGGAGCAGGGCGGCTTGCACGTACGGTCCGCCTGCCAGCGATCGGCCCCTCGACGGTGCCGCTTCGGGATCGGGGCGATCCGCACCCGCAGCCTGTCCCCCTCCCGCGCCCCCGCCGCGGAAAGATTGATCGCCACCGGGGAGAACATCCCCTCCCGCGCCTCCAGTACCCGCTCATTGAGCAAAACCTCCCACTCGTAATCGATCCCCCCGCACAAAAACCACAGCTGCTCCCCGGGCCCGAGCCCCGCCAGCTCCAGGCGAGCCTCGTAGGTCCACCACTCGTCCTCCATCCACTCGTAGCGCTTCGGCTCGTTGCCCTTCCAGTGCGGCGGCCAGTCGTGCGCGCGCGCCCAGTCGAGCTGCACCGCCCCCGGCACCTCCGCCGCCACGAAGAGTTCCGGACGGCTCTCGGCCGTCGCGTGATGCCCGACCACCCAGCGAAGAGGGAGCGTTTTCATGCGTCCGACCAAAACAGGGCCGACCCACCCCGGTGGCAACGCCCGGCCCTCGCACCCCTACACAAGCCCCCCTCTTTTACCGCCCCGCCCCCGCGCTCCCGGCCTCAACCCGCACGCCAAACGCGCCGATAAACCATCATCCATAAACCCCGGATCCGCTCGCACCCCACCCCATGACCATGAAAGCGATCGACCCCCTCGTGCACCTGCAACTCCCCCAAGTCCGTCAAATCCTCTCCGACGAAGTCTGGCTCGAAGGCGAGCGCCGCCGCCAGGCCGTGCCCGACGACGACCCCGTCGTCATCGACCGGGTCTGCGAGATTCTGCTCCGCGAGGGCGAGCGCCTCCGCGCCTCCGCGCTCGACCGCCTCGGCGAACAACGCGACGCCGCCTGAGCCCGCCACGCTGGTGCCTTTCCCGGTGCCGCTTTTGGGAGCGCCCCGGGAGCGCGCCCCGGACGCCACGCGTCTACAATGGCCGGCGATGCAAGATCCACCACGTCCCCGGCGGCGCTGGCCCCTTCCTTCTCGCTCGCGGCCCGCCCCGTCCGGCCAGGGATTTTCTCTTCCGCCACGGCAAGCAACCGCCCTTCACGTCGGGCCGGGCTTCGCCCACCACGCCCTCGCCACCCGCCACGCCGCCCACTCCACCCGCTGACAATCCATGCTCCCTCTGGCCCCCTCCCCGCTCGCGCCGCTCCTTCGCCCCGATCCCCGCCCGCGCCACCTCGCCCCGCCCGGATTCGCGCCCCACCCCGCGCCCTTGCTCGGCAGTTTCTTCTTCGCCGGCTTCGAGGGCTCCGCCACCTACAACATCCGGCGCGAATGGATCGACGGCGTCGCCGCCACCCAGCACGACGAGCAGGTCGAGGAGGATTATCGCCGCCTCCGCCACGCCGGCCTGCTGGCCACCCGCGAGGTCATCCGCTGGCCCCTGGTCGACCACCGCGGGCGGCTCGATTTTTCCTCCGCCCGCCCCTTCGCCGAGGCCGCCCACCGCCAAGGCATCCAGGTGCTGTGGGATCTTTTTCACTACGGCTATCCCCCCGACCTCGACCCTTTGACCGACGAGTTTGTCCGTCGCTTCGCCGCCTACTGCCGCGCCGCCGCCCGCTTCGTCGCCCTGCACACCCACGGCCCCCACTACTTCACCCCGATCAACGAACCCTCCTTCCTCTCCTGGGCGGGAGGCAGCGCCGGCCGCTTCTCCCCGCACCTCCACGGTCGCGGCCCCGACCTGAAACTCGCGCTCGTCCGCGCCGCCATCGCCGGCATCAACGCCATCCGCTCCGAATTGCCCGCCGCCCGCATGGTCAACGTCGACCCCGTCTGCCGCGTCGTGCCCTCCTCCGACCCCTCCGCCCCTTGGTCCGATCCGGAAGACTTCAATCAACGCGCCGTCTTCGAGTCCTGGGACATGCTCTGCGGCCGCACCCGACCCGAACTCGGCGGCAGCCGCCGCCACCTCGATATCGTCGGCGTCAATTACTACTGGAGCAACCAGTGGGAGATCGGGCGCGAAGAACAAGCCCTGCCCGACGACGACCCACGACGCGTCCCTCTTCGGGATCTCCTCCGCGAGGTCTGGCGCCGCTACGGCGGCGAATTTTTCGTCACCGAGACGGCCCACGTCGACGAACACCGCGCACCCTGGCTCCACACCCTGGCCACCGAGTGCGAAGCCCTCCTCGACGAGGGCCTGCCCCTCCGCGGCGTCTGCCTCTACCCCATCCTCGGCATGCCCGAGTGGCATGACCCCACCACCTGGACCCGCATGGGCCTGTGGGACCTGATCCCCGAAAACGGCATCCTCCGCCGCCAAGCCCACACCCCGATGCTCGAGGCCCTGCATGCCGCCCGCCGCCTCGATCGCCACCCCGGCGCCTGCGTCGTGCCCCGCGCCTGAGCGCGGCGCACCCGGCCCAGAAGGCAAAAAAAGACGGACCCATCGCCGGGTCCGTCCGCCGCCGAGACGCGTTTCCGCGCCGCCCTCCTCACTCCGCCGGAGCCTGCTTCTTTTTGTCGGCCCGCATCGCGACCTTCTCCTCGTCGCTCAGCTTACCATCCCCATCCTTGTCGTACTTCGCGAGAGTGGCGGCCCAGGCGGCCTTCTTGTCGGCGCTCATCGCGGCCTTCTCCGCATCGTTAAGCGCACCGTCGCCATCCTTGTCATACTTGGCCAGATTGGCCGCCGAGACCGGCTTTTCCGCCTTGGGCTCCTCGGCGTGGACATAGGCGGCCGAGATCAGGGCCAGGCCCAGCAGGCCGGCGAGTTTGGAGAGTGAACTTACAGGGGTTTTCATAGACTCGTTAGATTGTCTCACGCGCCCCCCGTCGCCAAGCGAGGCGGCGACTCCTGTTTGTAAATGCTTCCCTGCAAAAGAAACCGCCTCTCACCTCGGCGCCTTGCACCGCGGCACGCCCGGCGCTCTGCTCCCACCCAGCACCGCCCCACCATGCGATACCCCCAGCCCCGTCGCGGGCA
>JBILUB010000219.1:0-4695 GCA_044371245.1 Opitutaceae bacterium | reverse complement strand
CGCCCAAGCGGAGATGGTCCTGCTCGAACGCCTCGTACCCCACCTCAACGAGAACAAACCCGCCAACCTCCTCGAGTGCGGCGACGAAGAGCAGAAGTTGCTAAAACTCTTCCAACTCCTCTCCGCCAAGCCCGTCCTCTACGCCTGCAACGTCGCCGAGAGCGACCTCGCCACCGCCGAGCAAAACGCCTTCGTCCAAAAAGTGGCCGCCTTCGTCAAAGCCCACCACGACGCCGCCTACGTGCCCATCAGCGCGCGCATCGAGGCTGAACTCATCGACCTCTCCCCCGAGGAAGCGAAAGAGTTTCTGAAAGACCTGGGCGTCTCCGACTCCGGCGTAAGCAGCCTCATCCGCGCGTCCTACGCCCTCCTCGGCCTGCAGACCTACTTCACCGCCGGCGAAAAAGAGGTGCGCGCCTGGACGATCAAAAAAGGCTGGAAAGCCCCCCAGGCCGCCGGCGTTATCCACACCGACTTCGAAAAAGGCTTCATCAAGGCCGAAGTCGTTTCCTACGACGACCTCGTCCGCCTCGGCAGCAACGCCGCCGCACGCGAAGCCGGCAAATACCGCCTCGAGGGTAAAGAGTACGTCTTCCAAGACGGCGACGTCGCCCTCTTCCGCTTCAACAACTAGCCCGCGCCTTCCCCGCCGGAGCCCCCGGCGCCTCGCCGCGCCCGCCCGCCCCGCCCACTCGGGCCCCAAACCCCGGCCCGGCGCCCGGGCAAAAATCCGGCACCCGCTTTGTCGTGCGCTTTGACCGGCCGAGCTTTACCTCCGGCGCGACCCCGCGCTTGCTCCCCCCACGCCACTCTCGTCCATGTCCTCGGCCCCGTCCGCCCTCCCCACCTACGTCATCGGGCATAAGAACCCCGACGCCGACTCCGTCTGTGCCGCCATCGCCTACGCCGCCTACAAGGAGGCCCGCGGCCTGCACGGCTTCATCCCAGCCCGCGCGGGAAACTCGAACGCCCGCATCGACGCCATCCTCCAACGCTTCCAACAACCCCTTCCCCTCCTCCTCACCGACGTCACCCCCCGCGTGCGCGACGTCATGGTCACGAACGTCGTGACCGTGCCCCAGGATGCCACCTGCGCCGAGGCCCTCGAACTGATCGACGAACACGACGTCCGCATACTCCCCGTCCTCGCGCCCGACAAACGCGTCGTCGGCACCGTCTCCATCTTTCAGCTCGGCGGCTTCTTCGTCCCAAAGGTCCGCGCCCTGCGCGAAATGCGCAAAGTTCAAACCTCGCTCAATCACATCGTGCGCGCCCTCCGCGCCCGCGTCGAACACCTCCCCGATCCCGCCCGCGAGCAGGAGCTCTTTGTCCGTGTCGGCGCCATGGACGTGAAATCCTTCGGCAAAGCCGCCCACAGCGACGGCATCCTCCCCGAGCAGTCCATCATCATCGTCGGCGACCGGCGCGACATCCAGCTCCGCTCCATCGAGATGGCCGTTCGCCTGATCGTCATCACCGGCAACCTCCCCGTCGACGACGAGATCGTGCAACTCGCCCGCGCCCGCGGCGTCGCCCTCATCATCAGCCCCTACGACACCGCCACCTCCGCATGGGTCGTTCGCTCGGCCACCACCCTCGACCGCCTCATCGACCGGAAGTTCGCGTCCATCTCCGCCGACCTGCGCCTCTCGGAACTCCGCAAGAAAATCGCCAGCAACAACACCTCCGCCTTTCTCGTCCTCGGCGACGACGGCCAGCTCCAAGGCATCGTCACCCGCACCGACATCCTCAAACCCGCCCGCACCCGCCTCGTCCTCGTCGACCACAACGAAATGACCCAGGCCGTCTCCGGCGCCGACGAGGTCACCATCACCGAGATCATCGACCACCACCGCCTCGGCTCCCTCGCCACCGCCCAACCCATCCTCTTTATCAACGACCCCGTCGGCTCCACCTGCACCATCATCGCCGAACTCTTTCGCCGCGATGGCCTCGCCCCCAGCCCGCAGATCGCCGGCATCCTCATGGGCGGCATCATCTCCGACACCCTCAACCTCCAGAGCCCCACCTCCACCGAAAAAGACGGCGCCATCCTCGCCTGGCTCTCCCGCCTCGCCGGCGTCGACGCCCGCCAACTCGCCGACCTCATCTTCAGCTCCGGCTCCGTCATTCTCGCCAACCCCCCCGAAAAAGTCGTCCGCTCCGACTTCAAGATCTACGACGAAGACGGCATCCGCTTCGCCGTTTCCCAGGTCGAGGAGCTCGGCTTCGGCAACTTTTGGCCCCGCTCCCGCGCCCTCACCAAGGCCCTCGCCGACCTCTGCTCCGAAGAGGGCCTCTGTTTCGCCTCCCTCCTCATCACCGACATCAACACCCAAAACTCGCTCCTCCTCTACAAAGGCGACCCCGAGATCGCCAAACGCATCACCTACCCCTGCGTCGAGGCGGACGAGATCTTCGACCTGCCCGGCATCGTCAGCCGCAAAAAACAACTCATCCCCTACCTCGGTACCCTGGTTAAGGAGATCGTCGCCGACGGCCTCAGCCCCTCCGCCCGCGATTCCCGCTCGCCCTTCCCGCCCCCGTTCCCGTCATCGTGCTCACCGGCTTCCTCGGCGCCGGCAAGACCACCCTGCTCAACCGCATCCTCACCGAGCAGCACGGCAAAAAACTCGCGGTGATCGAAAACGAGTTCGGCGAAGTCGGCATCGACAACCAGCTCGTCATCCAGAGCGACGAAGAACTCTTCGAGATGAACAACGGGTGCATCTGCTGCTCCGTCCGCGGCGACCTCATCCGCATCCTCGGCCGCCTCATGAAACGCAAAGACCGGCTCGACGGCATCCTCATCGAGACCACCGGCCTCGCCGACCCCGGCCCCGTCGCCCAAACCTTTTTCACCGACGAGGAGATGCGGGCCGCCTACCGGCTCGAGGGCATCGTCACCGTCGTCGACGCCAAACACGTCGCCCTCCACTTTGACAGCTCCCCCGAGGTCAAAAAACAAATCGGCTTCGCCGACCTGCTCGTGCTCAACAAAGCCGACCTCGTCGCCCCCGCCGAACTCGACGCCCTCGAACACCGCATCCGCCGCATGAACGGCGCCGCGCGCCTCACCCGGGCCACCAACGCCGACATCCCCCTCGACCAGATCTTCAACCTCGGCGGCTTCAACCTCTCCCGCGCCACCGAGCTCGATCCCCGCTTCCTCCAGCCCACCTACCCCTTCGAGTGGGCTGGCGCCTACGCCCTGCCCGCCGGAGATCACGAACTCGTCATCGGCCACGCCCACGACGAATGCTGCGGGCACGATCACGATCACTCCGCGGAGGACCACGAACACGGCGACCACTCGCACGACCACGGCCACCACCACCACCACGGTCCGGACGGCACGCTCGACATCGTCCTCATGCCCCTGCGCTCCCTCGAGCCCGCCGACATCGCCGCCGCCCGCGATGCCGCCGTGCTCGTCTTCTCCGACTGGGAGAAAAAAGTCGCACCCGGCGAGCCCGTCCTCCCCGGCGGCACGCTCCAGCGCCTCCACCTCGGCGAACACGCCCACGCCCACTTCCCCCTCAAAATCACCGCCCCCGGCTACTTCCTCGTCTTTGAGGCCTGCGGCCACCACCCGCTCCACCTCCACGTCATGGGCGAGACCGTGCGCCCCGCCTGGCAGGAGGACTACGAGCACACCCATTCGCACGACGCCGATGTATCCAGCGTGGGCATACGTCACCCCGGCGAGCTGGACGGCAAGCGGCTGAACGACTGGATCGGTCGCCTGCTCAAGGAGAAGGGGAACGACATCTACCGCTGCAAGGGAGTGCTCGCCGTCAAGGGCTCGCCCAATCGCCTGGTCTTCCAAGGCGTGCACATGCTCTTCGACGCCCGCTTCGACCGCCCCTGGGGCAAGGATGCCCGCGAAAACACCCTCGTCTTCATCGGCAAAAACCTCGACCGAGCCGCGCTCACGTCCGCCTTCGAGGCCTGCCTGGCCTGAGCCTCCGTTCCGCGCCCGAGCGTCTCACGCCGGGCGCCTGCCCGGCATCGAGAACCCGGCGGATTCACCCGCGGCCATCAAAAAGCTCCCGTAAATCGCAGCCCCTCTCGGGTGCATACTAGGTCCTTTCAGGCCAACATTTAACAACATCCACCACTCACTCCGCCTGGGTCAGAATACTCGCGAAAGACAACTCCGGTAAATCGCGACATCTAAAAACGAAGAAACCCCGGCGCCTGTTAACCGCAAGCGGCTAAGGAAGGGATGCCGAGGTGCACTCGAGAACAAGACGGGGGCCGACTAATTCCGCAAGCATGAACCCGTCTTTCTTCGATTCGATTTCTGAGGCTTTGGCCACGGAGTGCATGGACGCGTACCGACAAAAGGACGGAGTCGGCTCGGAGGTTTGCGTGGCGCGATACATCTGGAACATGGCCTTGTGCGAGACCCTGTATTCTCCGCTCCAGCTGGCCGAGGTCGCCCTGCGCAACTCGATGCACCAGGCGCTCGCCGCCCGCTACCACACCGAGGACTGGTTTTCCCCGGCAGCGGACCGCCTCTTCGGATGGCAAAACGAGAAAATCATCGCAGCGCGGAGGAATCTAGAATTCACGGGCAAACAAACCGATCCGGGCCGCCTCATCGCGGAGTTGAGCTTCGGGTTCTGGACCGGATTTTTTAACAGCAAACACGCGCGCAGCGGCCTCGGTCATTACCTGGTTCGCGGAGCC
>JBILUB010000017.1:0-16595 GCA_044371245.1 Opitutaceae bacterium | reverse complement strand
CGTCTACGGTTTCAGCGACGTGCATCGGGGCATACGAGCTGTGGGCGCACGCCTGTCTCGGTGGCAACGCATCAGGCCCGACCCTCTGGCTGCGCTCCGGAGCGATGCGAGAGGCGCGATGTCGGCGTGGGAGCCGATTTTCGAATCGGACGAGAAGCGGATGGCGTCGCGCGTGGAGGATCGCCGCGGGGTGGTGTTTGACGGTGATCCGGACCTGAGGACGGCGAGCCAGGTGCGCGTGCGGATGCCTGCGGGCCGCCGCTCGGTGCTGGGCACGGTGGCGGGAGCGATGCTGGCGGGGCGGCCGGGCAGGGTCGAAGCCCCGCGAAAAGGGGAGCGTTTGGTCACGGACCGGTGCCGAAAAGGACGGGGGCGAGGGCGTGTCTTGACAGAACGGGGGGGGAGACCTAGCCGATGGGGCCCAACATGGAGGCCGTCCTAGATCAGCCGGTGTTGGTGCTGAATCGCCTTTGGCAGGCGATAAACGTGATCTGCGCGAAACGCGCCTTTGCCCTCCTCGCGCGGGGGCACGCGGCGGTGGTGCACCATCATCAGGATGATTTTCGGGTTTTTTCTTTTTTGGATTGGATGGATTTCTCCAAGGCGAACCCGCCGCTGGAACGGCTGGATACGGTGCACACGCCCAGGACGACGATCCGCCTGCCCCGAGTGATCTTGCTGACGTTTTTCGACAAGCTGCCGAGCAAGGAGCTGAAGTTGACCCGGAATCACGTGTTCGCGCGTGACAAGGACACCTGTCAGTACTGCGGGCGGATTTTTCCCCGCGAAGAGCTGAATCTCGATCACGTGATCCCGCGGGACCGCGGTGGAAAGACGACTTGGGAGAACATCGTCTGCTCGTGCATCAAGTGTAATTCGCGAAAGGCGAACCGACTGCCCCACGAGGCGCACATGCGGCTGATCTGCAAGCCGGTCCGCCCGAAGTGGAGGCCGGTGATCTCGCTCGTGTTGAACAATCAACAGCGCGAGCGGTGGAAGGACTTTCTCGATCTCGCCTACTGGAACGTCGAGCTCGAGGAGTGAAGCTCCAGGTGCCCGGGTGTCAGGGTGCGAGCAGGGTGGCGTGGGCTCCGAAGGCGAGGAGAAGGGCGAGCGCGGCGTAGGGCGTCCAGTAGCCGCCGAGGCGGGGTGACCAGCGAAAGGAGTAGCCAACCGCGAGCAGCACGAGGAGCCCGGAGCAGCCGGCGGTGGCGAGCCAGGCAGGCTGGAAGTGGGCTGGCCAAGAGGCGCCGGGCAGTTCGAGGGCGATGCGGACGGAGTGTTCCATGGCGGCGAGGAGCAGGGCCGCCGCGTGGTTAAAAAGGCTGGCCAACGGATCGAGTCCAATCAGCCCGCAAAGCAGGGCGGTGACTCCGGAGAAGAGCACGAGCGAAGCCAGCGGTATGAGCAGCAGATTGATGAAAAATCCGACTGGGGCGAGCAGCCCGAAGAATCCAAGGGTCGCGGGGGTGCTGAACAAGGTGGCGGCGAGCCCGAGCGCCAGCGCCGCGAGCACGAAGCGGCCCAGCTCTTCCGCCGCACGGCGAGGCCAGCCGCGAGCCGTGCGGGGCAGGTGGACCCAGGGTTGCCAGGCGGCATGCCAGCGTTCTTGGAGAGGCACGCCGTAGAGCAGGAGAGCGGCGACGATGCCGTAGCTCAGTTGAAAGCCGGCGCTGAAGAGCTGGTGGGGTGCGACGAGAAGAACTCCGAGCGCGGAGGCGAAGAGTGCGGAGAGACTGTTGGAAGGAGCGCGCAGGCGGTGCGCCGCGAGCAGGCAGGTGACCATCCAGAACGCGCGCACGGCCGAGGGGTCTCCCCCCGTGATTTGCACGTAGAGCCAGAGCACGGGAGTACCGGCGACGAAACGGGCGGCGGCGGGCACGCGGGCGAGGGTGAGAAGTGTGTTCAACGCGAGCGCGATCGCCGCGATGTGCAGGCCGCTGACGGCGAAGAGGTGCATCGTCCCGCTGCGCACGAACCAGTCCTTTTGCTGCGCGTCGAGGCTCTGCTTCCGCCCCAGCAGCATCGCGACGTAGAGGTCGGCGAGAGCGGGGTGTCGCTCCAGTCCGTGGCGGAGGATTTCTTCGAGTCGGGTGCCGGCCTTTGCGCAGACCCCGAGCCAGCCGCGGGGAGGGAGCGGAGCGCCGACCAGGCGGCCGCGTTCGAGTGAAAAGTTGATCCCCTCGTCCGCGAGGAAGCGGTCGAAGGTTCCGGCTGGCGGCCGAAAGGGAAGGGGACGGAGGAGGCCCCGCGTGGTGAGCTCGGTGCCGCGCAGCGTGGCGGTGTGCGTCGTCGCCGTGTCCGGGGCCGGCCAGTCGATGGAGTAGCTGATGCGCTGGCCGACCAGCTCGGAGAGAGCGGGATCGGCGGCGAGCACGCGGGCGAGGCCGGCGGCGCGACCGGGCTCGCGCACGGCGAAAGGGCGTTCGAGTCGGAGCTCGAGTCGGGCCTCGCGCGGTGGGAGGGCGAGGGCGTCCCATTCGGGTAGACGCGCCCGCTGCGTGTGGGTGTGCAGCGCGCCGACGGCGGCGAGGGCGAGGAGCAGCGCGGCGGAGGAAAGGGGCCGGGCGAGGCGGGGCTGGCGGGCCTCAAGGGGCAGGGCGAGCCAGGCGAGGGCCAGGGCGCCGAGCGCGAAGGCCCCGGCGAGAACGGGAGAAAGGGTGCAGACTCCGGTGTGGACCAGCGAAGCGCCGACGATCCAGGCCACGGTGAGGCCGAGGAGGGGGACGCGGTGCGAAAGACTGCGGGCGCTCATCGGCGCAGGGGTGCTCCGCCAAGGCGTGGGAATAGGCAAGTCAAAGCGCGTGCAGGGTGGGCCTTGTGAATCAGGGCGAGCGGGCGAAGAGGAGTTTCGGCCGCGGCGCGGGGTCGGCATGCGGCGGGGAGGGAAGCAGTTGCGCGTGGGTAAAATCCGGTGCTAGGGTCCGGCTTCTCTTTTCTATTTCATGAAAATTCCCGGTCCGATTTTCGTTTTCTCCGTCGCGACGCTGCTGCTCTCCGCGTGTGCCTCCCGACCGGCCTCACGCCCGGCGGAGACCTCGGCGCGGGGGACGTCCACGACTACACCGCGTCCGGTGGAGGTGTTGCGCGACCTGAAGGGCACGGCGTGGATTTTGATCGAGCTGGAGGGGGAGGCGGTTGGTTTGTCTCCGGTGGGCTGGTCGCCTCTGAGCCTGGCGTTTGATGAAGAGGGTGTGCGGGTATCGGGGCACGCGGGGGTGAATCGTTTCGGCGCGCGATATGAAGCGGATCGAGCGGCCTTGCGTTTCGGTCCGCTGGCGATGACGCGCCGGGCCGGGCCGGAGGCCCTGATGGCCCGGGAGCAGGTCTACACCCGGGTGCTGAGCCAGACGGTGGGCTGGAGGCAGGAAGGTGAGCGGCTGATTCTGCTCACCCCGGGCGAGCGACGAGCGGCGGTGCTCTCCCGGGTGCAGGCCTCTTTGCTAAAGTAAGGGGCGGGGGAAATCGAAGGGTCGGGAGCGAACAAGAAAAAGCCCCCGGGCGTTAAGCTCGGGGGCGGGAGGACAGGCCGGGATCAGCGGCGGAGGAGGGTCAACGCGAGCCGGGGCCGCCCATGCCGCCCATGCCGGGGACGCCACCCTCCCAAGCCGCGGGCCGACTCCAGGGGATGGAGGAGTCCTCGGGTTGCTTGGAGGCGCAGCCTTGGGCGAGAATGCCGAGGGCGGAGCCGAGGAGGAGGAGGGAGAGTCGGCGGAGCATGTGCGGGCTCAGTTATGGAAGGTGGCGATGTCTCCGGCTTGGAGGGCGGATTTGATGGAGGAGGGGACGACCTGGGCGATGGCGTAGGTCTCCTGGACCTCGGAGATCACGGACTCGGCGATGGTCTGGCCGTCACGGGTGATGGAGAATTTGTGACCGGCGGTGATGCCATCCTCGGTGCCGAGGTCGAGGACGACAAACGCGTTGCGGGTGCCGACGCGGGCGACGCGGGCGAAGGCGGTGCGCTGGCTGAGGTTGCCTTGGCCGGGGGTGGCGTTGATCCGGGTGCCGCCGGTCTGGAGCTCGGCGATCCGGGCTTCGAGGTCGGCGATGGTTTTCTTGGCGTTCTCGAGCTCTTCGGGGCTGCCGACCTGTGCGGCGAAGCGGGCTTGGGCGAGTTCGCGGCCGAGTTCGTCGAGTTTCCGATTAAGCGCTTTTTCGCTCTCTTCCTTGGCGGCGACGGCTTTTTTCAGGGTCTCGAGCTCGCGGGCGACCTGTACATTCCGGGTCTCGGCGGCGGTGAGATTGCGTTTGGCGTCGGCAAGGGCGGCCTCGCTCTGGGTGAGGGCGGCGTCCTTACGCTCGACGGTGGCGGTGCTCTCGTCGAGGTCGGCCCTAAGTTTGGTGGCGCGGGCCTGTTCGATGGTGAGGTCCTGCCGGAGCTGGGTTTTGGTTTCGCCGATCTGCCACCAGAAATAGCCGGAGGCGGCGGAGCCGAGGAGGGCGAGGATGCACAGAAGGAGGGTAAGGGCTTTCATTCGGGGGGAAGTAAGTGGTCGAACCTGCGAAGGGCGCGAAGGCTTGGAAAGGACAAAGTGGCCACTCAGGCGAGCCTGTATCCGGGCCGTTTCGGGAGAGCGGCCCGGGCTGATCGGGAATGGCCGGGACGGGCGGGCTGCCGCCGAAGAGTGGCTGCGAGGGCGAGTGGACGCTCAGGTGCCGAAGGTGCTGGCAAACCAAGGGGTGGCGCCGCGCTTTTTCACCTGCCCGTTGGCGGCGAGATGGTCGAGGACCTTGAAGGCGATTTCGGGATCGCCGCCCACGGAGGCGGCGGCGGCCTCGGCGTCGAGGAAGCGTCCCGGCGCGGCCCGGAGAGCGGTGAGGAGTTTGCTTTGAAGGGCGATCACGCCGGTGGCGGCTTTTTTGCCGGCCTCGACGCCGGGCTGGTGGTAGGCGTTGATGCCGACGAGCGTGGCGTAGAGGCCGACGGCGCGCTCGTAGAGGGCGATCAGCAGACCGAGTGAAAAGGGGCTGAGCTCGGAGATGGTGACGGTGAGGGAGTGGCGGTCCTTCTCGCTGAGCGCGTCGCGGGTGCCGAGGTAGAAGCCGAGCAGGTAGTCGCCAGTGGTGACGCCGGGCTCGACCTGCAGGGCCGAGGCGGAGTCGGGGCGATCTTTAAGGACCTCGATGAAGGTGGCGAAGAAGTTGTTCACGCCTTCGCGGAGCTGCTGCACGTAGGCGTGCTGGTCGGTCGAGCCCTTGTTGCCGTAGACGGCGATGCCCTGGTTGACGACCTTGCCCTCGAGGTCGAACTCCTTGCCGAGCGACTCCATCACGAGCTGCTGGAGGTAGCGGGAAAAGAGCAGGAGGCGGTCCTTGTAGGGCAGGACAACCATGTCCTTCAGGCCGCGGCCGCCGGTCTCGAAGTGCCACATCAGGGCGAGCAGGGCGGCGGGATTTTCGCGGGTCACGGTGGAGCGGGTGACGACGTCCATCGCGGCGGCGCCGGCGAGCATGGCGTCGATGTCGAGGCCCTGGAGGGCGGCGGGCAGGAGGCCGACGGCGGAGAGCTCGGAGGTGCGGCCGCCGACCCAGTCCCACATCGGGAAACGGGCGAGCCAGCCCTCGGCGAGGGCGGTTTTCTCGAGCTTGGAGCCCTCGCCGGTGACGGCGACGAAGTGTTTGGCGTGGTCGAGGCCGGCGGCCTTGAAGGCGGCGGCGGCCTCGAGCTGGCCGTTGCGGGTCTCGACCGTGCCGCCGGACTTGGAGATGACGACCACGAGGGTCTCGGGCAGCTTGCCGGCGAGCTGGGCGAGCACGTAGTCGATGCCGTCGGGGTCGGTGTTGTCGAAGAAGGAGACGGCCATCCGGTCGACGCCGGGCTGGCCGAGGGCGTGGTTGACGAGCTGCGGGCCGAGGGCGGAGCCGCCGATGCCGACGACCAGCAGCTGGGTGAACTTTTTCCCGGTGGAGCCGAGGAGCTTGCCGGCATGGACGTCGGCGGCAAAGGCCTTGATCTGGGCGAGGCAGGAGTCGATGGCCGCGGTGAGGTCGGCGCTGGGCGCGAGCTTGGAGGCGCGCAGCCAGTAGTGGCCGACCATGCGGTTCTCGTCGGGGTTGGCGATGGCGCCGGCCTCGAGCTGCTTCATGGCGGCGAAGGCCCGCTGGATGGCGGGCTCCATGCCGGCGAGAAAGGTATCCGGGAAGGGGATACGGCTGTAGTCGAGGGCGAAGCCGAGCGACGCGTGGTGGCAGCTGTATTGGGTGAAGCGGTTCCAGCTCATGGTATGGGAGCAGGAAGGGCTAGCGGGCGGCGGCGCGTCACGCGAGCGCGGGCTGGGTCGCCGGGATGAAAATTATCGCGGCGAACGATGAGCCTCAGGCGCTGTCTTCAAAACAAACCGATGCTTCGTGAGGCGGAAGCCATGCTCGGCCAAGGCGACCGTGGTGGAGGTGGGACGGAGGCCCGTGCCACCGAGGTCAACGCCGGCCCAGCTTGGCTTCTGCCTCACCCGGAGGGCGTAAACAAAGCACTGGTTTATTTTGAAGACAGCGCCCAGGGGGCGGGGCCGGAGATGGGTGTGAAATCAGTCGGCAAAGGAGTGTACCCGATATCGAACCAAATGGACCCCAAACCGGGATCGGCGTCTGGCGCGGTGCTCTGGGTGGAGAGGATCCGGTGCTCGGAGAAGGCGATGGAGCCGTGAACGGTGAAGACGAATTCACCGATGTCCGGGTCCGAGCCGGATCCGCCGCCAAGGACGCGGGCGGCGACCTTGCCAGGAGCGAAGGCGACGGGGCCAAGCATGCCCTTGGGCACTTTTTTGTAGGAGAAGGGGACGGTGGCCAGGCCCGAGATCTGAAAGTTGCCATCGACCACCTGAAAGGTGGTTTGAAAGGCGATCTGGCTGCGCCCGGAGCCGGAGAGAATGACCGAAGCGCTGTCGCTGCGGAGCTTGTAGGACAACACTCGGACGGCGATTTCTCCCATGGAGAAGGGGGCGTTTTCTCCCTCGAGCGCGATCTCCGGCTGGCCTTTTTTCACCGCGAAATACGTGTAGCGAAGCTGTTCGGCGTCGGGCCCTTGGGCGCGGGCGACGATGCGCCAGCCGGCAAGGGGCGCGGGGATGACTCCGTCTTCGATCAGGCCCTCGATCAGGTCACGTGGAATGAGGCGCACGCTTATCTCCCGGCGGTCCGACGAGATATCGCCGTTGGGAAAGGTGTTTTCAGAGTGAAGATAGGAAGTCGTGACGGTTAGGGCCAAGCCGAAGCCGGACTCGAGGTAGGCGGTCACCTGGGCTGACGCGGCGGGGGCCACGAGGCCGAGGAGGGCGAGCGGGAAGAGACGCGAGAGCCGGGAGCGGACGGGCATGGGAAAGGGGAGTGTCCCAGACGAAGCCGGGGCACGAGTGGGTGCCAAGCAGAATTCCGACCGCGCGCCGAGGTGTAAGCGGCGTAAAGAGGCCCTCCGGCGCGGGGCCGGAGGGCGGAAGGCGGGAGAGGGGCGGCGAGCGTCGGCCTCGGACGCGGACTCCGGGGATGGAGGATCACGGGCGGGACGCCCGTGCCACGCTTACGCCTGCTCGAGAAGCTTGTAGAGGCGGGCGACCATCTTGCTCGGATCCTCGAAAAGGCCGGCGGAGATGAGGGCGTTGTCGAGGATCTGTTCGGCGACCAGGGTGGCGCGCTGCGTATCGGCGGAGCGGATACTGGCGAGGCGCTTGATCACGGCGTGGCGGGGATTGAGCTCGAGCGAGACCTTCACCGGCTCGTCGGGGGCGTCCTTTTTCATCGCCTTCATCATGCGGCGCATCTGGGGCGTCATCATGCGGTCGGCGCTGATCGCGAGGGCGGGCGAGTCGACCAGGCGCTCGCTGGCCTTCACCTCGGTGACGCGGTCGCCGAGGGTTTCCTTGAGCCAGGCGGCAAGGTCCTTGACCTGATCGTCGGTGAGGTCGCCCTCGGCCGCGGGCGGCTTGGGCGCCTCGGGCAGCTTGGCGTCGGGGCTGTCGGCGGCGACGAGCTTTTTGCCGTCGTGCTCGCGCACGTTGTTCATCACGTATTCGTCGACCGCCTCGGTGCAGAAGAGCACCTCGAGACCGCGGGCCTTCATGCCTTCGAGGTAGGGGCCGGCCTCGATCGCGGCGCGGGACGGGCCGACGAGGTAGTAGATCTCGGTCTGGCCCTCCTTGAGGCGGGTGACGTAGTCGGCGAGCGAGGTGGTCTTGCCGGCCTCGGTGAAGGTGGACTCGAAGCGGAGGAGCTTCACCAAGGCGTCCTTGTGGGTCCAGTCGAGGGCAGCGCCCTCCTTGAGGTAGATGCCGAACTCGGAGAAGAACTCGTCGAAGCCCTCGGGGCGGGCCTTGGCCTCGTCGGCGAGGAACTTGAGGAACCGCGAGGTGACGGTTTTGCCGATTTTGTCGAGCAGGGCTTTGTCCTGCATCGTCTCGCGGGAGATGTTGAGCGGGAGGTCTTCGCTATCGACCACGCCCTTGAGGAAGCGCAGCCACTCGGGCAGGAGGTCCTTGGGACGGGCGTCGATCAGGACCTTGCGGCAGTAGAGCGAGACGGCGGGCTCGGCGCGCTGCATGCCGAATTTTTCGGGATTGTCCTTCGGGACGAAGAGCAGCGAGGCGATCTGGAGCGGGGCGTCGGCGGAGAAGTGGAGGCGGAGGCGCGGTTCGTCGTAGGCGTGGGCCTGGAATTTGTAGAACTCGGTGTATTCCTCGTCCTTGATCTCGGACTTGGAGCGCAGCCAGAGGGCCTGGACCTTGTTGACCTGCTCGCCCTCGAGCTGGATCGGGAAGGAGACGAAGGCGCTGTACTTTTTCAGGACCTCCTCGACGCGCCACTTCTTCGCGAAGTCCTCGGCGTCGTCCTTGAGGTGGAGGACGATCTTGGTGCCGCGGGAGGTGTGCTCGGGGGCGGGGGCGAGGGTGTAGGTGCCGGCGCCTTCGGAGGTCCAGACATGGGCGGGGGAGTCGGGCTGCCAGGACTTGGAGAAGACCTCGACCTTCTTCGCGACCATGAAGGCGGCGTAGAAGCCGACGCCGAACTGGCCGATGAGGTTGGAGTTTTTCTGGCCGCCGTCCTGGAGGGCTTTGAGGAAGTTTTTCGAGCCGGAGTGGGCGATGGTGCCGAGGTACTTGACCAGTTCCTCCCCGGTCATGCCGAGGCCGGCGTCGTCGATCACGAGGGTCTTGGCGTTTTCGTCGGGGGTGACGGTGATCTCGAGCGGGCGCTCGGGGTCGTGAACGGCCTTTTCGGTGAGCTGGAGATGGCGGAGTTTCTCGGTGGCGTCGGAGGCGTTTGAGACCAGCTCGCGGAGGAAGATTTCCTTCTCGGTGTAGAGGGAGTGGATGACGATATCCAGGAGCTGTTTGATCTCGGCCTGGAACTCGAAGGACTGGGCGGGAACTTGGTCGGAGACGGTGGTGGTTTCGGTGCTCATGGTTCGGTGGAAAAGGCGTTAATCTGATAATGCTCGGAGAGCGGCGCGCAAGCGCGAGGACCCGGCCGGGGCGGGGCCGCGGGTGGCTCGGCGCAACAATGGCCGAGCTGCGTCGGCAAATCTCAGACCGTGGGACGGTCCAGGCGTCGGGCGAGGCGTGCCTGCGCGGCGGACAGGCGTTCGAGCTCGGGCGGCGTGAGGCTTTGGAGGCCGCTGCGACTGATCTTGTCCAGCAGGCGATCCACCTCCGCCATGTCATCGGCCGGGGGCGTGGCCGGGCCCGGTCCGCGGTGGGACTTAACCGGATGGGTGGGAAGCGGGGCGGAAGAGGGGCGTGGGCGCGGTTGCGGGCTGCGATGCAATACCGAAGGTAAGCGGGGTAGGCCGAGGGTGAGTCGGCCTTGGGAATGTCGGATAAAGGCGTGGGCGTAGGCGGTGGTGCTCCAGAGGGCGACCAGGCCCGCCCAATCTCGGGAGGCGATCGCCACTAGGGTAAAGATCGCGACGAGGGCGGCGGCGGCCCAGGAAGCGGCCAAATTCAAAACGACCGTCGCGCTGGGGTAGAGGGTCGCGAAGGCGACGAACACCGCGAGCGCTCCGGTCTGCCCCGCGAGGTTCAGCGGTGCCCAGACGACGAGGGCCGAGAGCAGCAGGGGAGGAATCAGGTAGAGAAAAAGGTAGAGCCGGAGGAAGGACCTTCGGCCGAGATGTTTTTCGACTTCGCGGCCGAACCAAAAGAGCAGGAGCAGATCGATCGCGATCGGGAGGCTGGGGTAATTGACGAGACCGTAGGTGAGCACTCGCCAGGCTTCGCCGTTGAGCAGTTTCGCTCCGTCAAAAACGAGGGTTTCGATCGAGCTAGCGGCCCCGCTCCCAAGGACGATCGCGGTCGCGAAGATCGTTAATCCGAGGGCAGCCACGATGAGGTGGGTCGCGTACAGCGGGTGCCCCTGAACCCAGGTCAGTGGGCGGTGGTGGTCGTCGTCGGAGATTTCGTAGTGGCGGCTCATCCGGGGTGGCGGGTTCAGTGACACGCGTGATCGCAGGACTGACAAAGGCTTTTTGTCCTTTGTGTGGGATCAAGGCGAGGCCGGAGAAGCGCTCGGGGCAGGTTTGTGCCAAGGGGCCCGGGATATGGCCGATTGCCAAAGCGACGCCTGGACCCGGGCGGCGGAGCTAGGACCGGATCAGGGTATCTCCGCCGAGCACCACGCCAATGATGATGGGCACGAGGGCGAGCAAGCTGAGCAGGAAGGGGCTGCGCGCTTCACTCCAGTGGACGATCACAAAAAGCAGCGAAACAAAGGGGATCAGCAGGCAGGCCAAGCCCCAGAGAATCGACTGGCGAAAGGCGACGACCAGCAGCCAGATGCCGGCGATGAAGCCGAGGACCGATCCGATGACGATGAGGGCTGAGGGCAGCGAGGACATCGTCGGCAGCGTGGGACGGTACCGGCGGCGGGAGCGAGTCTCTTGTCGATCGGTGATGGGCCTCGTTATATCCGGGACGTCTCGGGTACCTGCCGAGTTTTCGATGGCCCGCTGTGGGGCTGAGCTTAGCCAAGGAAGCCGAGGCGTGGATGGGTTTGGCCGAGCACCTGATCGGCCGGACTATCGAGCCAACGTTCGAGCACGGTGGCGTAGACCGAGCGGAAGTCGGTGCTGTAGGCCAGATCGGCATTCTTCTCGAGCACGAGGTTCGGTGCGCTGCCGTGGAGGGAGCCGTGAATCTGGCGTCCCATCACGAAGAGGGGTGCGGCTGTGCCGTGATCGGTCCCACCCGACTGATTCTCGTTGGGACGGCGCCCGAACTCGGAGAAGGTCATGGTGAGCACCTGGTCATCGAGACGGCGCGCCGTAAGGTCCTTTTGGAAAGCGGAGAGTGACTCGGAGAGTTGCCGGAGGAGATTCGGGTGGGTGTTGGCCTGGTTGGCATGGGTGTCGAAGCCGCCCAGGCTGACGAAGTAGACGCGGGTGGAGAGTCCGGCCGCGATCAGGCCGGCGATATTGCGAAGGGCCATCGCGAGGGGGCCGGTGGGGTAGGTCGCTTCGGGGCGATTGGCATCGATGATACGCTGGATGTTTTTTTCGGCGACGAGGGCGTCCATGAGCGTGGCGCGCAAGAAGGAGTGGTTGGGGTGTTCGGTCTGTTCCGTGGTGGGGGTGGCGGCGAGGCTCGCGCCCGGTCGGGAGGCGAGGCGTTCGAGGAGACCGGCGTCGGCGCGGCCGGCGCGGCCGGCGCGATTGCCGAGCGTGAGGCCGTAGGTGTGGTGGGGGAGGAGCCCCCCGAAGGACTGCGGAATCTCCGCGTTAACGTGAATGGCATCGGGGTCGGCATCGTTGGCGAAGTCCGGCAGGTCGGGGCCGGAGCAGGCATTGTCCAGGTAACGTCCGATCCATCCGCTGCCGAGGGTCTCGTCGGCGGCGGAGCCGGTTTCCCAGATTTCGGTGGAGCGAAAGTGGGAACGATTCGGATTCGGGTAGCCCACGTTTTGCACGATTCCGAGATGTCCTTCCCGGAGCAGATTGTGGAGCGGTGCGCAGGCGGGGTGGAGGCCGAGGTGGTCGTCGAGGCGGAGAACATCTTTCTCCCTGAGCGCGAGCCGGGGCCGGAGCGCGTGGTAAGCGGGGTCCGCGTAGGGCACGACGGTGTTTAGCCCGTCGTTCCCACCGGCGAGCTGCACGAGCACGAGGATACGACGGTCTTTCTCGGGCTGGGGTGCGGCGAGCGTGCTTTGGACGAGGAATTGGGGTGCGAAGCGCGAGAAGGCGAGCAGGCCGACGCCTTTCGTGCCGAGGCGCAGGAACTCTCGGCGGGTGGAGGGAAGCAGGGGGTTCATGTTGGGCGGTGGCTACGGCTGGTCTGGCGGGCGGGACTTCCGGTTGCGGGGTGCGTATCGTATCAACAAAGCTGATACTCGGGGCTCTGGAGAACGGCGATCGCGGCGCGGCGGGTGCGTCCGGAGAAATCATCCTCGTCCTCGGATGCCTTGAGGTAGTCGGCGATGGCGTCGCGATACCCCGCGTCGACGCGCCCGGGGAGAAAATAGTCACAGAGTCGGTCGGCCACGCCGGCCGGGCCGAGGACGGTGAAGGCGCGGATACGCTCCGAATCGACGGTGAAGCGGTCAGCGCCGTTCTCGCGGGCGACGGCGAGTTCGAGTTTTTCGTCGGCGTTGAGCCGGTCCTCGTCGAAGGGCGAGCAAAGGGTCTGCGCGAGTTGGCGTCGGGCCGCGAGGGTCGAGGAGTTGATCCAGAGGCGACCTCCGACCCAGCCCCGAACGTTTGGCGGGAAGAACGGCGTCTGACCCATCTGACGGAGCGGAAGCAGGGTGTGGCGTTCGAGGGGTATGAGGTCCAGCCCGAGGTCCTGCACCAGTCCGAGGTGATAGTGTACGGGGCTTTTTATCAGGGTGGCGCGGAGAGTGGGGTGGAAGAAGGCGACCGAGCCGAAGAACTCGAGGCAGAGCCGGCGCAGATCAAAGCCCGAGGCGCGCCAGCGGGCGCCGAGCGGCTCGAAAAAGGAGGGCGGGAGCGGCTCGTCGGAGAGATAGTAGCGAGCCATCTCGCGGGGGAGGAAGGTCGCGGCCGCGGCCTGTTCGTAGACGAGGTCGATGAGCTCGTCGCCGGTGAAGGCGCCGCGCCGTCCGAAGACGTTTTTTTCGCCTCGATCTACCTCGCGTTCGACCAGCCGAAACCCGGCACGGCCGGGACGGTAACCGGTGAAGCAGCGGGCGGCCTGCTTGATGTCCTCCTCGGTGTAGTGGCCCTCGCCGAGGGTGAAGAGCTCGAAGAGCTCACGCGCGAAGTTTTCGTTCGGGGCGCTTTTGCTGCTGCGGTTCAGATCGAGGTAAACGATCATCGCCGGCGAACGCGAGACGGCTTTGGTCAAAGCGGGCGCCGGGCCGACGCCGTGGGCACGAAGGATATCGAGGTGCCGGTAGATGCTCTCCGCCCGGCGGACTTTTTCCAGGCTGACGACGTAGACGTCGGAGAGAAAAAAGAGCCATTTTTCATAGGCCGATCGTGCGGGTTGCGCGGCGGCGTCGAGCCAGCGAAGCGCGAGTTCGGCGGACGCGCCGCGCTCGAGCTCACGTTCCTCCCGCTCGAAGGCCTGGCGCTCCTCCGGGCTCGCGAGGTTGCGGCGCAGGATCTGGAGGTCGGACACCCTCTCGGTCGCGCGCACAAGATACACCGGCCGCTCGAGCGGGGGTGGGGTGGCGGGGAACAGGCGCTCGAGGGTGGCG
The DNA here is from genome assembly GCA_044371245.1 of Opitutaceae bacterium. Taxonomy (GTDB): domain Bacteria; phylum Verrucomicrobiota; class Verrucomicrobiia; order Opitutales; family Opitutaceae; genus IMCC26134_A. The sequence continues at coordinate 2,954 of JBILUB010000017.1, read as the reverse complement.
GGAAGGCCCTCGTTGACCGCCCGCGTCACGTCCTGCGGGCGGGCGGTCCAGCCGGCACGGCGGAGGAGGTGGCGGGCCAGATCCGCGTTCCAGGCGGCGGAGGGCAGGGCTTGCCAAGCTTCGCGGGGGTCGAGCGCAAGGAGGGACATGGGGCGATCAGTTGATCAAGGGTAAGGGACGTGTTTCCGGCGGCGAAGTTTCCGCGGGGAAATGAATCTTCAGCTGGGCTGCGTTCGGGTCTGGCGGGAGCGGATTTTTCGAGCGGGCGGGGGAGAAGCGGCCGCGGCCAGGCCCGGGATCTAGACCCCGAGCGAGGTTCGGTAAAGCCGGGGCACGCGTTTGGTCACCGAGCACAGCGTCTCCCACGGGATGGTGTCGGCGAGGCGGCTGAACTCCGTGAGCGGCAACTCGGCCGTTTGCTGGCGACCGATCAAGACCACCTCGTCGCCGACCCGCGGCGTGCCCGCCGGCAGGTCGGTGACGTCCACGATCGTTTGGTCCATGGTGACCCGACCGAGTATCGGGCAACGCAAACCGGAAATGAGGACGTGGCCGCGGTTGCTGAGGGCGCGCGGGATGCCGTCGCCGTATCCCGCGGTGAGCACGGCGACGCGGGAGTGGCGAGCGAGCGTATGGGTGCGGCCGTAGCTGATCCCCGTGCCGGCAGGCAGCGTCTTCAACAACCCGATACGCGCGCGGAAACTGAAAACGGGCTCGGCGTCGACCGCGGACAGCAGCGACTTCGCAACCGGGCGAATGCCAAACTGCAGTAAGCCGACTCGAACAGCGTTAAAGGGTCCCGCTTGCTCGATGGTGTCGAGACCGCCGCTGTTGTCGGCGTGGATGAGCAGGCCGGTGGGGTCGAGGCCCGGGCACTGCGACTGGAGCGCGGCGAGAAAACGGCGTCGTTGCTCCGCGGTAAACGAGGGATCGTCGTCCGAGCAGGAGAAATGGGTGAAGATCCCCGCCAGTCGCAGATAGTCCGTACGGCGCAGCGCTTGGTAGACCGGAGCCAGTTCCTCATGCCAGGCGCCGAGACGGCCCATGCCCGTGTCGATCTTCAGGTGGACGTCCAGCGGCCGGCGGGCGGCCGCGGCAGCGCGATCGAGTTGTTCCACCTCCTCGGCCGACGAAACGGTCGCGATAACGTCGTAATCGGGTGCGAAACGCATCTCGTCCGGCAGGAGCGCGCCCAAGACGAGGATGGGCCAGTCGGGGCCGACCTCGCGCAAGGCGGCCGCCTCGGCGAGGTTGGCGACGGCGAAGAGGTCGGCGCCGGCGTGCATCAAACGTGCCGCGATCTGGGGCAAACCGTGGCCGTAGGCGTCGGCCTTGACCACCGCGACGTAGCGCATGTGCGCGGGCAGCGCAGCCCGGATGCGTCGCAGATTACGCTCCAAGGCGGCGAGGTCGATCTCCGCCCAGCAGCGCGGGGGCAGACTGGAGGGCGTGCTCATCGAGGGGGTGGGGCCGAGGCTTGGTGGATTTTCGGGGTCCAGGCGACGTAGGACGGGGCTTCGTGGAAAAAGGCCTCCGGCTCCGGAGCGAGCGTGAATATCGCCGCGTCCGGGAAAGCGGAGAGTAAATCCGCCGCCGACCACGCGACCTCGATGGGTGACACCTTGTCCGGCAGGGTTGACCAACGTCGGAATCCGGTCGGGGTGCAGAGCGCACCGAACTGGACCAACTCGGCGCTGGGCACACGCAAGATCTGGCCCGGGTGCTGCGTCCGCGCGAGATGCCAGGTGTCGCGTCGAGCATCCGCGATCACCGCGTGGTCCGGATGGGCCAGCGTGAGGAGGGGCAGACTCGGGAAGCTGAAAACGGCCAGCGTGGGATCGAGCGCTCGCCAAGTACGAACCGTGGCCGCGGCGATGCGCACGCCTAGGACTGAGCCTGGGCCCTCACAAAAGGCGACCGCGCGGAGTCCGCTGACTCCGCCGCTGCCCGGACGGCGGCTTTCGCGATGGGCAAGGGTACGCGCGACGAGATCGGGGAGCACGCCAGAGGCCTCGCCCTCGCGTCCGAACGACACCTCGGGAGTAAGCGAATCACTTGTCCAAAACGTGGTTTCCGCACGCGGAGAACAGGTGTCGATCACCAGCAGAGAGCCGTGGAGGGCGAGGATTTGGCGAAGGCTTCCGGACACGAGCAAAAGGTCCGGCAGCAAGCGCGCGGTGGCGCACGCGGGCAAGCGTGAGAATCGAGGTGCGCGGGAGAGAATCGGGCATTGACCGACTTTTGCGCCGCTGCGTAGCGTGCCAGATTACCCAGACAAACCACTCTCGCTTTTTTGCACCGTGAACATCCAAGTCCAAGACCTTTCCCCCACCCGTAAGAGCCTGACCGTCAATCTCGACGCCCAAGAAGTAGCCGCTGAGTATCAAGCGGTTATCGGCGAGGTGGCCAAGCAGGTGAAGATCCCCGGTTTTCGCCCCGGCAAGGCGCCGGCTACGCTCGTGGTGAAGCAGTTTGGCAAAGCGGTGCACGATGAGTTTAAGCAAAAGATCGTGGGCAAGGCCTACCGCGACGGAGTTCGTGAGTCCAAGCTGGATGTCATTCAAGTGGTCAACGTGCAGGAGGGTGACATCGCTCCGGACAAGTTTGCCGGCATCGTGATCACGGTCGATATCCGGCCCAGTTTTGAGTTGCCCGATCTGTCCGGCATTCCCGTTACCGTGGTTCCGGTGGAGCCGAGCGCGGAGGAGGTCGCCAAGGCGATCGACGCGCTGCGCTCTGAGCGGGCGGATTTTAAGGTCGCGGAGCGTCCCGCGCAAAAGGGAGATTACGTCAAGTTGGCCTATGAGGGACAGATCGAGGGTAAGCCGATCTTGGAGATCGTCCCCGACAAGCAGGTGTACGGCAAAGTGCCGCAGACCTGGGAAGAGGTGGACGGCGAGAACGAGGGCTTGATTCCCGGGCTCGGACGGCAATTGGCCGGGCTCGTGACGGGC
>JBILUB010000216.1:0-4762 GCA_044371245.1 Opitutaceae bacterium | reverse complement strand
GATGCAGGTATCGGTGACGCGGTTCATGTGCCGGTCGAGGAGGGCCTGCTCGTCGGAGGCGGTGAGGTCGCGGTAGCCGGGGACGCGCTCGTAGTAGTCGTGCGCGACGAGGTTAAAGATGTCTTCCTCGAGGTTGGCGCCGGTGCAGACGATGGCGTGCACTTTATCCTGGCGGATCATCTCGGCGAGGGTGAGGCCGAGCTCGGCGGTGGACATGGCGCCGGCGAGGGTGACGAGCATCTTGCCGCCGATTTTGAGGTGGGCTTCGTAGCCTTTGGCCGAATCGAGCAAGGCGGCGGAGTTGAAGTGGCGGTAGTTGTGCGCGAGGAACTGCGAGACCGGGCCTTTTTTGGCGGCGAGCTTCGCGTTGATCAGTTCGGGGAGCAGGGTCTGGCGCTTGGCGGCTTTGACTTTGTGGGCCATGAGGGGGGCGATAGTTGCGGCGAAGGAGGGGTGCGCGGCAGGCGCGGGCAACAAAAAAGCCGACGCGTGCGGCGTCGGCTGGTGTTTTTCTCCCGCTGAGGGGAGGGGGCGGGCTTTTAGGCCTTGGTCTGCTCGGTGGCGGGCTTGTCGGCGGGCTTGTCGGCGGATTTTTCACCGGCGCAGCCAGCACAGCCGGCGCCGGCGTAGGAAACAGAGGCGAGCGAGACGGCGATGAGGGCGAGGACGAGTTTTTTCATGTTGAGTACGGGTTTGAGGTGGCGGGGCGACCGCACCCGGGGGGTGAGATCATCTACGGGGAGGCAAGGGGGGTCGGCGTTTTTCGCAAGTGACGGCGCCCGAAAAGGACTAAGGGAAACCGCGTAAGAGCGTCGTTTATGGGTGGTGCTTTGGGGGATCGCCTCAGCTGATCGGGCCGAGGCGATCGGCGGTCTGGTCGCTCAGACCGCGCCGACGGCGACGGGGATCTTCGTCGCGTCGAACTGGTAAACGCGCTTCGGGAAGTCCGGCGTGGGGGGGAAGGGCACCACTTTCTGGAACTTGGGGAGGGATGCGTCCCAGTTCTCCACCAGGGTCTGCGCGTGTTTGCTGCCGGTCAGGCGGAAGTGGAGCGCGATGAGGTGGCGCAGGCTGTCGGACTCGGCGCCGGCGGGCACGCGCTCGAGGCCAATCATGGCGGGGTTGATTTTTTTGGCGAAGGTCTCGGCCGGATCGTAGACGAAGGCCATGCCGCCGGACATGCCGGCGCCAAAGTTGCCGCCGGTCTCGCCGAGGATGACGACGAGGCCGCCCGTCATGTATTCGCAGCCGTGGTCACCCACGCCCTCGACCACCGCGGTGGCGCCGGAGTTCCGGACGCCGAAGCGCTCACCGGCCCGGCCGGCGGCGAAGAGGTGGCCGCCGGTGGCGCCGTAGAGGCAGGTGTTGCCGATGATGGACTGGTCTTTCCAGGCGAAGGTTTCGGAGGCTTTGGGGCGGATGATGATCTCGCCGCCGTTCATGCCTTTGCCGACGTAGTCGTTGGCTTCGCCGTGCAGGGTGAGGCGCACGCCGTTGACGAGGAAGGTGCCGAAGGACTGGCCGGCGGAGCCGGTGAGGGTGAGGTCGATGGTGCCGGAGGGCAGGCCTTCGTCGCCATTCAGCAGGGCGATCTGGCCGGAGAGCTGGGTGCCGATGTCGCGGTTGACGTTCGTGATCTTGTAGCGGCGCACGAGGCTCTTGGACATTTTCAAGAGGACGTCGCGGGCTTCCTGGACGATGATTTCGTCGAGGGAGCCTTCGCCGCCGAAGCGTTCGTTGCGCTCGCGGGTGTGGTAGCGGTCGAGCTCGCCGGTGGGGTCGGGGTTGTGGAGCAGGCCGCCGAGGTTGAGGAGTTTGGTCTTTGGGTTGGCGGGGTCGTCGATTTGCTCGAGGAGGTCGACGCGGCCGATGACGTCGTTCAGGGTGCGGGCGCCGAGTTTGGCGAGGTAGTGGCGGACGTCCTCGGCGACGGCGTTGAAGAAGTTGATGATGTTTTCCGGTTTGCCGCGGAATTTGGCGCGCAGGTCCTCGCGCTGGGTGGCGACGCCCACGGGGCAGGTATTCAGATGGCAAACGCGGAACATGGCGCAGCCGCCGGCGATGAGGGCGGCGGTGCCGAAGTTGTACTCTTCGGCGCCGAGGAGGGCGGCGATGACGATGTCGCGGCCGGTCTTCATGCCGCCGTCGGTGCGGAGGACGACGCGTCCGCGCAGGCCGTTCATCATCAGGACCTGGTGGGCCTCGGCGACGCCGATTTCCCAGGCGGAGCCAGCGTTTTTGATCGAGGCGAGGGGGGAGGCGCCGGTGCCGCCGTCATGACCGGAGACGAGGACGACGTCGGCGTAGGCTTTGGCCACACCGGCGGCGACGGTGCCGACGCCGGAGGAGGACACGAGTTTGACGCAGACCTTGGCGCGGGGGTTTACCTCCTTGAGGTCGAAGATGAGCTGGGCGAGGTCTTCGATGGAGTAGATGTCGTGGTGGGGCGGGGGCGAGATGAGGGTGACGCCGGGCACGGAGTAGCGGAGGCGTGCGATCAGGGGAGTGATTTTCGGGCCGGGGAGCTGGCCGCCTTCGCCGGGTTTGGCGCCTTGGGCCATCTTGATCTCGATCTCTTTGGCGGAGGAGAGGTAGGCGGCGGTGACGCCGAAGCGGCCGGAGGCGACTTGCTTGATGGCGGAGTTGGCGTTGTCGCCGTTTTCGCGGACGTTGAAGCGGTCGGGGTCTTCGCCGCCTTCGCCGGAGTTCGACTTGCCGCCGATGCGATTCATCGCGATGGCGAGGGCCTCGTGCATCTCGGGGGAGAGGGCGCCGAGGGACATGCCGGCGGTGGTGAAGCGTTTGCGGATCTCCTCGATGCTCTCGACCTCGTCGACGGCGATGGGTTTGGCGGTGTCGAAGCGGATCTTGAGCAGGTCTTTAAGGGCGACGGGTTGATGGTCGTCGCTCTGCGTTTTCCACTCTTGGTAACCGGGGAAGTCGCCGGCTTTGATGAATTTGTTCATCGAGGCGACGACCTTGGGGTTCCAGCCGTGGAACTCGCCTTCGCCGCGTTTGTTCACGCGGTAGTAGCCTTCGGGCTGGAGGGCGAGCGGGGCCTCGGGGGCTATGGCGGGGTAGGCGCGGGCGTGGCGGCGGAGGGCTTCCTCGGCGATTTGCGCGTAGTCGATGCCGCCGATGGGGGAGGCGGTGCCGGTGAAGCACTCGCCGATGATTTTGTTCGAGATGCCGAGGGCTTCGAACATCTGGCCGCCGCGGTAAGAGGCGAGGGTGCTGATGCCCATTTTCGCCATGATCTTGTAGAGGCCGGCGTCGATGGCTTCGCGGTAGTTGGCAAGGGCCTTGGCGGGATCGACGGGTTTGGTGGTCTTGGAGGTGGCGGCGAGCTGGGCGACGGTGGCGAGGGCGAGGGTGGGGTAGACGGCGTTCGCGCCAAAGCCGAGGAGGCAGGCGATTTGGTGAACCTCGCGGGCTTCGCCGGTCTGGGCGACGAGGTCGGCCTGGAGGCGGAGGCCGGCGCGGACGAGTTGCTGGTGCACGGCGCCGACGGCGAGCAGCATGGGGATGGCGGCTTGCTGGGCGGTGACGCCGCAGTCGGAGAGCACGAGGAGCTTGGCGCCGTCGTGCACGGCCTTTTCGGCGCGGGTGGCGAGGTCCTTCAGCGCGGGCTCGAGGCCGGCGGGGCCGGTGGTCGGCGAGAAGTGGACGTGAAGGGTGGCGATCCGGCCCCGGAGGTGGGGCACGTCGGAGAGTGCCGCAAACTCATGGTGGAGGAGGATGGGGGAATCGAGCTCGACCAGTCCGGTGCTCTCGGGGAGCTCCTCGAAGAGGCCGAGGCGGCCGCCGAGGAGCATGTGGAGCGACATGACGGCCTTTTCCCGGACGGAGTCGATCGGGGGGTTGGTGACCTGCGCGAAGAGTTGCTTAAAGTAGGTGTAGAGCAGGCGGGGGCGGCGGGAGAGGACGGCGAGCGGGGTGTCGTCGCCCATGGAGCCGGTGGGCTCGAGGCCCTCGGCGAGGGGGGTGAGCACCAGTTCGAGCTCGTCGGTCTCGTAGCCGAAGGCGAGTTGCCCGGGCAGGAGGGCATCGGGCGTCTCGACGGCGGGGGCGGGGGCCGGGCCGGCGTGGGCGTGGAGGTTGACGAGGTGTTTGTCACACCAGTCGCGGTAATGGGGCGAGGAGGTGAGGGAGGACTTTAGCTCGGCGTCGCGAAGGAATTTACCGGAGGCAAAATCCACGGCGATCATGCGGCCCGGGCCGAGGCGGCCGGACTCCACGACTTTGCCGGGGAAGTCGTGGACGAGGCCGGCCTCGCTCGCGAGGATGACGTAGCCGTCGTCGAAGATCTTGTAGCGGGCGGGGCGGAGGCCGTTGCGGTCGAGGGAGGCGCCGACGGTCTTGCCATCGGTGAAGATGATGGCGGCGGGGCCGTCCCAGGGCTCGATCACGGCGGCGTGGTAGCGGTAGAAGGCGCGGGTCTCGGGCGAGAGCGTCTTATCTTTTTCCCAAGCCGGGGGCATCATCATCATGGCGGCATGCAGGGGGGAGCGGCCGCCGAGGGTGAGGAGTTGCAGGGCGTTGTCGAAGGAGGCGGAGTCGGAGCCGGAGGGCTGGACGAGGGGTTTCAGGTCGTCGAAGCGATCTCCCCAGACGCCGTGCGCGGTGGAGTTTTCGCGGGCGCGCATCAGGTTGCGGTTGCCCCGGATGGTGTTGATCTCGCCGTTGTGGGCGAGCATCCGGAACGGGTGCGCGAGATGCCAGGTCGGGAAAGTGTTGGTCGAGTAGCGCTGGTGGAAGATCG
>JBILUB010000215.1:0-4782 GCA_044371245.1 Opitutaceae bacterium | reverse complement strand
CGACTCCGGGTGATTCGCGGGGCAGGGAGGTGTTTGCGGGCATGGCGATTGTAGTAAGATCGTGGATACGCAGGCGGATCAGGCGGGAAGGAGCCCGAGGAGGAGGTCGGAGGGGGCGACGACGGGGCGGGCGAGGTCGTCGATGGCGACGGCGACGTTGGCGTGGCGCCGCAGCTCGGTGGCGGCGTGGTCGACCAGGCGCAGGCGCACGCGGGCGAGGAAGACGGCGGTGTCGTCGGGGAAGCCGGGCGGATATTCGCGTCCGGCACCGTCGGAGCCCGGCGGGGTGTAGGCGGCGTAGATGGCGTCGAGGGTGGCGCGCCGGTCGGGGGGCGGGGGGGTGGTAATGCGGTGGGCGGGGTGGGCGGGGAGCTGCTCGGCCGGATCGCAGTCGCGGGGGGTGAGGATGAGCTCGAAGCCCTCGTGGGTGCGGGAGGGCACGAGGGCGTCGGTGGAGTCGGCGGCGGGCTCGGGGAAGCCGGGACGGAGGCCTTGGGGGCACTCGATGAAGCGGAGAAAGAGATCGCCGACGAAGTGGCGTTGGTTACCCGGACCGCGGTGGGGGGCGAGGTCGGCGCCGGGGAGGGAGATTTGGTGAGCAAACCAGCGGGCGAGGCGCAGGCACTGGCGGGATTTGACCTCGACGAGGCGGCCGGCGCGGTCGAGGGCGATGCCGGGCTGGACCACGAGCTCTTCTTCGGTGCGGGGCTGGTTATCCTCCGGACGGGGGGTGCCGGCGGCGAAGTACTCGACCTTCAGGCCGGCGATGGTGCCGAAGCCATGGAGGCGGGCGAGGGCGCGGGCGAGCTGGCCGCGGTGGTAGCTCTGCTCCTGCTGAAAGTCGGAGGAATCGAGGAGGATGCCGTTGCGGTAGGCGACGCGGGTGGGGACGGAGGTGGAGGGCATGGCGGAGCGAGGAGCGGTGGATGGATCTAGGCCGGGCCGGTGAGGCGCGGGTCGAGGGCCTGCGGACGGGAGAGGAGGGAGCCGTCACCGAGCACGGTCTCGCCGATCTCAACGGATTCGGCGGGCGGGTGGGGGCGGAGAAAGGTGTCGGCGCCGAGCAGGGCGGACAGACCGACGATAAAATCGCGGTCGGCGGGGCGCACGCGAACGATGAGATGGGCGGGGGTCTGGAGGGCGGCGACGCGCTCGATGAGTTGCAGCTCGTCGGCGGCGGATTGCTCGTGGACCACGATGGTGACGCGGTGGGCGAGGGAGGCGAAGAGGTCGTCTACCACCGCCTGGTCGCGCGCGGAGAGCTCGAGCTCGGCGTCGAAGAGGGCGAGGAATTTTTTGCGGGTAACGTCGTTCTGAAAAAAGCGATGTTCCTCACCGAGGAAGAGGGTGCGGCCGACCTTGGAGTTGCCGGATACGACGGGGCCGCCGAGGAGCTCGTCGTGTTCTTTGTCGAGGGAGACGCCGAGGAGGGTCTGCAGGGTACGCCGGAACCAGAAATCCTCGAGCACGACGAGGCGGCCGTGGCGCACGCCGCCGGCGGTGGCGATGTCGAGGGCGAGGCGGAGGCCGCGCAGGGTGCCGCGCTGGCGGTGGAGCTCGGGGGCTTTTTGCAGGTGGAGGCGGCGCTGCGCGGCGGGGAACCAGGGGGCGAAGGCGACGCCGATCCAGGAGCCGAGCCAGTCGAGGCTGGCGGCGGGTGTGCGGGAGGGGTCGGTGAGGAGCCAGGAGGCGGCGATGTCGTCTTCGAGGGGGGTGAGGACGCCCTCGAAGTTCGCGAGGAAGCGGCCGAGGAAATCGGGGCGCGTCGAGGCCTGGCCGGCGCCGACGGTGTCGGCCTCGGGGCTGAAGAGTGTCTCGCGGTAGAGGGCGGGCAGGTATTTGTCCTGATAGGAAAAGCGGGGACCGTAGGCGCGGACGGCGTGGAGACAGGGGGTGGCGTGGAGGTGACCGCGAAAGGCGATTTTGAGGTGCAGGAAGCGGCCGGTCAGGGTGCGGACGGGCCGGTTGGCGCGCTGGATGAGCACGGTAAAGAGTCCGGTGTGGTGGGGCTCGATCGCGGCCTCGGTGAGGCTGGGCTGGCCGGGGATCTCTGATTCGCGGCGGACCCAGGCGGCGGTGGGTTCGTTGCGGTCGGCGGCGGGCGGAGCGGAGCCGAAGTGGTGCGGGTGCCAGTCCGCGGGGTCGGGGACTTTTTCGGGGGTGTCGGCGGTGTCGGACGCGGCGATGAGCAGGGTGAAACCGGTGCCGGCGGGGAGGCGGGCGTCCACGTAGAGGCGATGCCAGGCGGTGCCGGCCTGGCCGCTGTCGAGCGGGGAGGCGAGGGTGGCGGAGGCGGCGCGGGCGAGGGAGAGTTGCGAGATCGCGACGAGGGGGCGCGGCGCGAGGTGGCGGGGGAGTGTGGCGGTGGGCTGGCGGGAGAGGTACTCGGCGGGGCTCGCGAAGTGGTGGAGGAAGGGACCGCCGTCGTGGGCGCGAAGAGGAAGAATCTCGCCGGAGGGTACGAGGGTGCCTTCGCGCCAGGTGTAGGCGACGGCTTCGGGAACCTCGGCGGCGAGGACGGCGAAGCGTTCGGCGGAAAGCCATACAAGGCTGTAGGGGCGCTTTAATCCACCGAGGGTGGCGGCGGGGCCGGGCCGGCCGGAATCGTCCACCAGGCGCAGGCGGGCCGCGGTGGGGGTCCAGACGAGCACGGCGAGTCGACCTTCGGGACTGATGGCGAGAGCTACGGGGTCTTCCCCCTCGGAGAGCCAGCCGTCGGGGATAACTTCGAGGCGACGGGGATCGGGGTTGGGCTCGGCGGGGATAAAGGCCTCGGCCGGCGGTTCGCGGAAATCGGGTGCTTCGGGCCAGAGGGTGCCGACGAGGCGGGCGAGGCGGCGGCGGACGCGATCGAGGGCCCAGAGGGTGCCGTCGGGTGCGGCGGCGAGCCGCCAGGGGGAAAAGACGGGGGCGGAGTAGACCTGGGGGGCGTAGCGGTCGTTGAGGGGGTGGAGGCGCAGCGCCGAGGCGGTGGCGTAGTGGAGGTGGCCGTCGGCGCCGAGGACGAGGTCGGTGACGGGCTCGGGGGAGACGACGAGGACGGGGCTGGCGGGGACGGCTTCGGGCTCGGAGAAGGCGCCGGTGGCGCGGATGGCGCGGGTGTCGGGGTCGAGAAAGGCGCGGGTGCCGTAGGCGTCGCGGGCAAGGGGGACGAGGGCGAGGCTGGCCTCGGCGGCGTCGGGTTTTTCTGGATACGCGGGGGCGCTGGTCTGGCTGGCGAGGCGGAGGACGCGAGGGAGGGTTTCGAGCGTGCCGGGCAGGTCGGGGGACCACGGGGCGCCGCCGAGGGCGAGCCAGAAACGTTGACCGTTGGAATCCATTTGGAGGGGAGGGGGGAGAGGTCAGCAGACCTCTGGGACGACGGGGATGGCCAGGCCGGTGGAGGCGGTGGTGGAGGCGGGGGGGCGGAACTCGAGGGGGGCGGGTCCGTTTACGACGATGACGCCGAGGAGCTCGGGGAGTTGCCAGGGGCGGAGAACGAGCGTGGGGTCGTCGGAGCCGTGGGCGGCGGGCAGGGGTTTCCATCTTTGCTCGGCGTCGCGGGTGAAGAGGACCGGGCCGTAAACGCCGTCCACGCCTTCGACGCGGGAGACGACGACCTCCAGCTCACGGCGGCGGACGGTGCGGCCGAGGGGCCAGCCGCGGCCCTGGGGGCCGCCGGGGGCGAGGCAGTGGAGGTATCTCTTCAGGGCGTCGCGGACGGCCTGGTCGACCATTTCCCGACCGCCGAGGTTGTCGATGCCGACGGTGAGGGCGATAGGGACGTATTCGCAGCCGATGACGTAGAGTTCGGTGCCGAGGGGTTTGCGTTCGGAGAGGTGGTTAAAGACGGTGGTGACGAAGGGGCGATCGACGCGCGGGTAGGGTGGCTCGAAGCCGGCGCGCCACGGTAGTGCCATGACCGATACGACACCGGGTACGTCGGTGCGGCGTTGCTGGGGTTTAAAGCGCGGGAGGACCTCGACGCGGCCGACGCGGACGCCCGGGGTGGTGGAGGCGAGGCTCGCGTAGTCTTCCGCGGTGACGGCGCGATCGCGGTGGCGGAAGAGGGCGGGGATGCGTTTCTCGGCCTCGGCGAGGGTCTCGGCGTCCTGGCCGCCGAGGGAGGGGAGCGCCTGGCGGGCCTTCAAGGGGGAGGCGGAGGGGAGGGCGGGCTGGACGGTGGTGAGGGATCCGGGGGCGAGATTCCCGGCCTCGCCGCCGCCGGTGCGCATGCGCTCGACGCGGAGGCGGGCGCCGCGGGCGGGGATCTTGCCGCGCACGCCGTCGCCGAAACGGACGATGCCTGATTCGGGATCGAGTTGGTAGGCGGCTTGCTGGAGGCCGGCGAGGGCGAGGTCGTCGACGCGCCGCCAGCGTTGGTAGCCGCGACCGGCCTCTTCGACTTGAAGGGAGAAGGACTCGGTCTCGATGCCGCCGGAGGGGAGTTGCAGGACCTGGTCGGGCTGGCCGGTGCCTTGCCCGACGACGAGTCCGGCGGTGGTCTGGCGCTGGTCGAGCTCGACGGCGTTGATACCGGCCCAAGCGAAGGAGAGGGTGTTTACCGTGGTGGTGGGACGGAGGCGGATCCAGGCGAGCAGACGGGAGGATTTGCCGAGGTCGTCGAGGCGCGGGGGGCGATCGCCGGTGCCGGCGTCGATATCGGTGCGCACGCTGTTGGTCGGGGCGAAGAAGGACTCCTTGGCGGGCAGGACGAGGCGGAGGATGCCGTCGGTGGTGAGGCCGTGGGTGGTGTCGGCGACGACGGTGAGCGGGAGATAGGCGGGGGAGGCGGGGTCGGCG